>DAIMYJ010000023.1:3219-29685 GCA_036734545.1 Chitinophagales bacterium | reverse complement strand
GCCGTTTCCAGCGACCCGGCCCGGGCTTCCGAACCTGCCGTGCCGCCAGCGATCGCCCCGGCTGCGCGCTGAACGCCCGCCCGATAGCCTCCCGGGCCTTCACCAGCCCCGGTCACAAAAAAAATCGTCCTCACCCTTGCATAATTCCAAAAAACAAAGAACTTTGCAATACAAAGCAAAATAACATGAACGACGATTCCACCCCCTCCGTGTTCGACCAGGTGAGCGCCTGGCTGAGCAGCTCCGTTACCGTGAAACTCTTTATGATCCTCATTTTGGCCCTCCTCCTGCTCATCCCCGCCGCCATGATCCGGGAGCTCATCACCGAGCGGCAGTCGCAGCACGACCTCACCGTGAGCGACGTATCCTCCAACTGGGCACATAGCCAGCAGCTCAGCGGTCCCGTGATCACCGTGCCCATCTACAAGCAGAACCCCGACGGCACCGAGCAGTGGCGTAACTACGTGCATCTATTACCGGAAACCCTGGAAGTGAGCGGCACCATCGACCCGCAGGAACTCCACCGCGGCATCTATGAGGTGATCGTTTATCGGTCTGCACTTGATATCAGTGCCAGCTTCGACACCGCCCGCATCGCGGAGCAGATCAATGCCGAAGGCACCCTTGATTGGCAGCGTGCCGTCCTCACCATCGGCATTCCGGATATGCGGGGTATCGAACAGGAGATGGAGGTGCGCATCAATAATACCGCCTACCCCGTGAATGCCGGCACGCCGCAATATGCGCTGTTCAACAGCGGCGTTTCCGTTCCGCTGGACCTGACCGCCGTGAACGACGGACAGCAGATCGCGGTGCAATTCGGTTTGCAGTTGCAGGGGAGCGAAGCTCTGGAGGTGTATCCGCTCGGCAACAATACGACTGTGGCGCTGCATTCGGCATGGCAGGATCCCAGTTTCAGCGGCGCCTTTTTGCCCGACACCCGTTCGGTGACCGAAGAAGGTTTTACCGCCGAATGGAAGATCCTCCAGCTGAACCGCAATTTTCCGCAGGTGTGGATGGGTGATGTGTATACCGAAGCCATGGAAAGTGCTGTGTTCGGTGTTGACCTGAAAAGCGGCGCCGATGATTATCAGAAATCCATGCGTTCGGTGAAATATGCCATCCTTACCATCGCACTGACCTTCCTGGTATTTTTCCTGACCGAGATACTGAATAAAAAACGCATCCATCCGTTCCAGTACATTCTGGTGGGTCTTGCATTGTGCTTGTTTTATGTGTTGCTCATTTCCATGTCAGAGCAGATCGCTTTTGACAGCGCCTATGTGATCGCTGCGGCTGTGGTGGTGGTGATGATCACCTTGTACAGCCGCACCTTTTATGCGTTGTGGAAACACTCCCTGCTGCTGGCCGCTGTGCTCACCGGTTTATACGGATATCTGTATGTCACGATCCAGGCCACGGATTATGCCTTGCTGATGGGTGCAGGCGGACTCACCCTGATGCTGGCGCTCACCATGTATTTCACGCGCAGAGTGAATTGGTATCATACTTCACCGGCATAATATTTCGGTTTCTGTTAAAATGCAAAGAGCGCTGATGGATGTCAGCGCTCTTTTAAATTAGTTAAATATCGATCAGAGGTATTTATAATAAATAAACTCCGGCCGGTAAATAGTGGCATCATCGAACAGATCCAGGAAATTCAAACTGTTCTTATTGTATGACATTAGAATATATCCTGAGCCTGTCGTGAATTGTGTATGCACCCAGGCATTATAGGTCCAGATATCACCACCTGTTTCCGGCGTGGTATACACGGTCTGTTTTGTGGTCCACGGACCTGTGGGTGATGTAGCTTCCCAGCTGTAGATCTCATTGCCGAACAATACTTCCTGCGTAAGCAGTCGGTATTTTCCGCCATGGAAGAATACGGCAAATTGCGGCGACACATCCACGTTCAGTCCGCTCGGCCTTTTCATGCGGCCAACGGTGCTGGCAGGTTCGGTGAGCACCCAGGAGGTGCCGTTCCACCATTCGCGAGTGCCGCGGATATTGCCTGCCGGATAGCGGCACACATGGCCGTATTTGGTGAAGGTGTATGTTTCGGCGCCATATACATAAATGTATCCGCCGTCTTCCATTACATGCGCACCCCACATGATATCGGTATCCGTGAACAACGTGGTGCGGCTCACCTCCGTGATGGATGGGAGAGAGAATGTCACCAGATCTGTGCGCACATACGCGAAATCAAAAGCAAGCGGACCTGTGCGTTCGAAATACATCATGAATACATATAAAGTATCACCGATCACGGTGCCGTCGCCGGGCCAGTACCATTCATTGGCAGGATCATCGGTATCTACCAGCGCTTCGGGGTCATCGATGGTGTTGCCGCACAGCGTGGTGAAATTGGCACCGGCCTGTACCATGAAACAGTTGCGGATGAGCGGACTGGTCGTCGGGCGCGAGAAATCGGCATATACTGTATCCAGGAAGCTGTCGCCGAACATCCACACGGTGCGCCCATCGGTCAGTTTTACCGAATACGTGGCGTCGCCGCCGGTCCAGCCGTTGCCGTAGCGGTTGAAGTAGTTGTTGAATTTATTGGCGGGTTTGGTGGTGATGCCCAGCATCATCATGTTTTCCTCTTCGGGGCCCTGTTGGAGCAGGCTTTCTTCAGGTACGATCTGCTCGCAGGTGGTGAAGAGCATCAGCGCGGCCACTGAAAGGCCCAGCGCGGTAGTGAGTGGTTTGAACATTCGGGTTGTGCGTTAGTTATCCGATCCAAATTTACCATAATCTGAACAGACCCCCGTACTTTTGCGTTAAACGGTGTGCTATGCGGGCAGTACGAATTTGGTTATGGACAGGCGTGGTGATGGTGCTGATACAGGTAATGGTGGGCGGTATCACGCGACTGACAGAATCCGGATTGTCTATCGTGGAGTGGGATGTGGTAATGGGCAGCTTTCCGCCTACCTCACCTGCGGGCTGGCAAAGTGAGTTTGAGAAATATCAGCAAACCGCACAGTATGAAAAGGTGAACACCGATTTCACCGTGCAGGATTTCAAACGCATTTACTGGTGGGAATTCATTCATCGTTTGTGGGCGCGGCTCATCGGCTTCGTTTTCCTGTTCCCATTCATTTACTTCTGGTGGAAGAAACAGTTCGACAAGATCTGGATACGCCGCTTATTGCTCGTCTTTGTGCTCGGCGGACTGCAGGGATTTGTTGGCTGGATCATGGTAGCCAGCGGTCTCGACGGCGATCCGTGGGTTGACCCGAGTAAACTCACCATTCATTTATTACTCGCACTCACGGTGTTCATGTATTTAATTTGGCTCGCCTTATCGTGGAAGGATACATCCGTGCGCACAGGGGATGCTGCTGTGCACCGATGGATGCGCTGGATCATCGTGCTGATATTCATTCAGATCGGATTGGGCGGACTCATGGCCGGAACCGATGCCGGACGTGTGTATACCACCTGGCCGCTCATGAATGGCAGGATCGCTCCGGAAGGTGCGTTTGCTCAAATGGGGAATGCAGAGAAGTTGGTGGAAATGGTACCTGAGATCAACTTTGTGCATCGCACTTTTGCATTGGCTGTAGCACTGGTGATCGGCATTTTCTGGTTCCGCCACCGCACCCGCGCTAATGCTCAGTTACAGAAATGGCAGGCAACGCTTGCGCTGCTCGTTCTGCTGCAGTGCGTACTCGGTGTGCTCACGCTGATCAATGCCGCTGAACAAATTCCTGTTTTCTTAGGTGTTGCCCATCAGATCACGGCGTGTGTGTTGCTGGGTGTGGGTGTAATAACGTGGTACTATGCCAGGCCACACACTGCTGCTATCAGGTAGTGCAACATCCGGCATCTATTTCTGCCTGTAATTAAAACCCTTCGCCCAGCGGTTCCCACAGTTCGATCTTATTGCCTTCGGGATCCAGTATGTGTACGAACTTTCCGTAATCATACACCGCGATCTCGTCGAGGATGGTAACACCGCCTGCGCGCAGTTCTGCAACGAGTGCTTCCAGATCATATACACGATAGTTGATCATAAAATCGCGGGTCGATGGTTCGAAATAGTTAGTGCTTTCCTTGAAGGGACTCCATTGCGTGAATCCTTTTTTTTCGGGATCCTCCGCTTCGCGCCAGTGGAAACCTGCACCATAAGCATCTGTGGCCAGACCAAGATGTTGCTGATACCAGGATTTCACAGCTTCGGGATCTTTACATTTAAAAAAGATCCCGCCAATGCCGGTTACTTTTTTCATAGATAAGGACTAAGGTAGGTAATTGGATGATACGCCACGCCCCGTCATTTGTTAAAGTTATTTTGCTCATTGATTTGCATATTGCAGATGAATATCTGTTCTCTCAGAACACAACGGTTGTAATTATTCCCGCTATGCGCCGTGCATGCTATTCCCGAAGCGCTCGTGCGGAATCGCAAGCGACATGCAGGCACACGCACCGGTCATTTCACCCAAAACAGGCGTCATTTTGATAACAAGATGTCCATTGTTATGGTGATGTGTTATTATGGCATATGCCAGTGTTGCACTGTTGATGTGTGCAGCTTATTTGATCCAAGCAGTAATGCAGAACAACAAAATACATCAGCTCGTTTCTGATCGCACCAGAAGACTACCTTCGGTTTCAAGCACACCGAGGTAATTTTTTTCGAGCAGTTCCACCTGTTCAAGGTGTCGGTTGGTTCTGATGAAGGAGAGCAGTATACCCACGCAGGTGATCAGCACGGCGAATCCGATGAACATCGTTTGCCAGTCGGCAACACTGCGCACATATCCCAGCAGTGCGGCACCGGAGGAAAGGCCGAGATTGAATATGGTCATCGAAAAGGTGAACTGTACGGCGGAGATGCGTTTCCAGCACAGGTGCATGGCGAGTGCGAGCACACCGATATAGATCAGGGTCCTGAGTATGCAGAAAGCAGCGATGTAGGCTGTGATCCAATTCTTTTGCTCCCACATCGACATGGAAAAGGCCATGGTCACAGCCAGCAGAATGACGATGATGAGACTCCCTCTGATCAGCCGGATGATGCCGAAGCGGTGAATGATGACACCGCCGATGACCATGCCAATGATACCGCCTACAAGATTGAAAAGAGAAAAGGTGTTGGAGTAGTCGATATTGTTCCAGTGCAATTCCTGAATGGTGAATACCGGCAATGAGGTGGTGAGATAATGTATGCCCACCATGAGGCTGTATATGGTGATGAACAGCAACATCGAATTCCGGAGTTTGATCACCTGCACGAAGGAGATGAATAATTTTTTCCAGCTGTCGATGACCATGGCTGCGGTAACAGGAGAGGTTTTTCCTTTTGTCCACGGAAGCATTTTTTCACCCTGTTGTTCGCGCAGCACCAGGGGCAGGAACATCACCAGAAAAATGACCGACGACATAACCATAGCGGCTGTGCTCAGGCCAAATTGATTGATCAGTGCACTACCGGCAAACAGCGCAACAGAGGAGCCGATCGTTTTGGATCCCCACATGAGGCTGTTCGCCCTGCCTTGTTGTTCGATAGGCATGATATCGATGACCAGGCTGTCGGTGGCAATATCCTGGAACATGATGCACACATGCAGACATAGCGCAACGGTGGTGAGCAGCGGGATCTGGTTGATGGGATCCGGTATCATGGCCATGGCCACGAGGCAGCACACGATGCCGAATTGTCCGAACAACATCCACGGCCGTCGGCGTCCCATGGGCAGATATACGTAACGCTCCATGATAGGCGCGAGGAGGATCTTTAAGCTGAAGGGGATGATGATCACTGCGCTGTAGGCAGCAATTTCCAGTGCACTTTTTCCCTGCATGGCCATCCACGCAGGAATGGCAAAAATGGTCATGCCTTCAGGGATGCCCTGTGAAAAATATAATACGGCGAAGGTGATGTATCTCAGCGGCGCGCTGTCGGCGAGTGCCTTGCGTGGTGGTTTTACGGCTGGGGATATGGACATGCGTGTTTCATGGGGTTTCAGGTGTTGGGAAGTGCAAAGGGTAATGCATCAGGTAAAAGACTACAACCTAATGAAGGTCAATCATCAAATATAAGCGAATATTTTAAGTGCGTCGGACTAATGACATTTGCAGCCCCTTTTCCAATAATTAGGCAATCAGTATATACCGATATGATCACATCCACTCATGCAATGAAATGATACCTATTTATCCGGTACATACTCCAGAATATCTCCCGGCTGGCAGTCGAGGGCCTGGCAAATGGCTTCGAGTGTGCTGAAACGAATGGCCTTGGCTTTACCGGTTTTGAGTATCGACAGGTTGGACAATGTCAAACCCACTTTTTCTGAAAGCTCGTTCAGCGACATTTTGCGTTTCGCCATTACAACGTCGAGGTGTACAATGATAGCCATGGCTTAAACGGTAAGGTCGTTCTCGGTTTGTAATTCGGTTCCTTTTTTGAATACCAGTGCCAGCAAATAAATGACCCCGGCGAAGAACAATATCTCACCACCGCTCCAGTCGATAGGGATAGTAATGCCTGCGTGCATGATCTTGTCACTGAAGGCCTCGGCCAGCAGTGCGAGTATACCGGTACCTACCGACACGTGACTGATGCGCATGAACAGCCCGGAAAGTTCTGTCTGAAAAGGGTTGGAAAGAGAAAATTTCAGGAAGATCCGCACGATGAGATACGCAATGAAGGCCTTTAGTGCGGTGATCGCGATCAGGAAGGACATCACGGAGTTGTAATAAAACATGCTGTGGTTGAACACGGCCGACAGGTCAAGACCCATGTACAGGTTGTGGGCACCGGCCGGGTTAACGAACAGACTTACAAAGTAGGAAACGACCAGGGCACCTGTCTTGATGCAAAGGCCGATAAAGGCGATCCAGAACAACACATGTATCACCTTAAGCAGAGTGGAATGGGAGGCGTTCATATACCTGAGTGTTTGATATTGGATGCAAATATCAGTAAAAATTTATTGAAAAACAATAAATATGCTGTGAAAAACGATAATTTTTCTTACTGACTGCTCAGGCGTTTGACGCTAAAAACGACATGTTGTGCTCCTCCTGGCCTAAATATCCCGGCGAATGAACCTGCGGAGTGCCAAAGTGAAAGGGAGTGCGATCCAGATGAGCAGTGCAGCAAAACACAGTATGCTGCCCGTGGTATTGCCGAGAAATTTGCTGAACACGGCGCCGGTGTATCCCATGATGGCGGCCATGTCGAGGTGCATGAGCATGATCACACGGATGAGGTCGACCGGATTGAGGAAGGCAAGTGCCATCATGTAGTTTTCGAGCGGATAATTGCTGAATGCAAAGAGGAACATCAGCACCAGCGAGTCATACAGGAACACGAAATAGAACCAGGCCAGCAGGGCGATGCCGATGCCGCGCGCTTTGTCACGGGCATACACCGATGAGAGGAAGGCCAGAGCAACAAACACCCACGTTAGCACGACGCCGCTCATTGTGAGCAGCAGCGCGGTGGTGTCGCCGAGGAATATCATGAGTGGTAATCCGCAACCGATGAGAAAAGCTACGCACAGGGCAATACCCACACCGAGGAATTGATTCAGGAAAAGTGTGCTGCGGCGCACGGGCTGACCGAGAATCAGCTCGGTGAATTCATAGGCGTTGTAATAGTATCCCGTAGAGAAGATAATGCTGAACAGGGGGAGCACTATGAGCACGATATTGAGCAGGCTGCTCACTGCTTTAAGCGGATTATCGCTGAAGCTGAACAATCCGAAGCTCACGGCGAACAAGAACACCGCATAGGCGATGAGCACCTTGTTGCGCACGATATCGAGGAATACATATTTAATGAGCCGCATGGGATTCCTGTTTGAGTGTCATGACGCGAGCGATGGCTTTGCTGAGATTGGCGGTGCCGGTCTCGGCTTTCAGCGTGTCGAGGTCTTTAAAGAATGCTATGCGGCCATCCATCAGAAATAACACATCGGAGGTGATCTCTTCGAGATCGGCCATGATGTGTGAGGAGATAAGGATGAGCTTGCCTTTATTTTTTTCGGTGCGGATCTTTTCTTTCAGGATCTCTGCCGACAGCGGGTCGAGGCCTGCGGTGGGTTCGTCGAGGATGATGATGCGCGGGTCGAAGAGAAAGGCGAGGGCGGCGTTCACTTTTTGTTTCATGCCGCCGGATAATCCGCCGAGTGGTTTGTTGGCCATGGTGTCGATAGCGAATGCCTGGTACAGTTCATTATCGGTATGGCCGGGATGCTTGCGTATATCGCGCATCATGCTGAATAGCTGGCGCACCTGCATGTTTTCCGGAAAGCGGATGATCTGCGGCATGTATCCGATGTTGGCGCGATATGCGCCGTTGCGCTGCACCGGCTGGTCCAGCACGGTGATCTCACCGGCATCGGGATGCACGAGGCCGAGGATGCTTTTCATGAGTGTGCTTTTGCCTGAGCCGTTCGGCCCGATCAGTGCGATCGCCTGTGCCGCCTGCAGCTCGAGGCTGACATCCTGCAGTGCAGTGACCTGTTTGTATCGTTTAGTGATATGCCGGATGCTGATCATAAGGGCAGGGCTTTCATTTTGGGTGTATGGTCTTTCACCTGATCGGTGGTGAACCCGGGCATTACTTTTTCGGAACGGTCAAGCAGATATACCATAAAACTGCGATACAGCAACATGGCATAAGGCATGCGTTCCACGATCACACCGTACATGCTGACGGGAGCATAAGGAATATCGCCCGTTCCGTTCTCATCAAGATCATAACCTTCGTAGCGATCCCAGTAATTACCGTTGAAATTTTGCATGGCCAGTGAGCCGTTGGTGGCTACATCAAAGGAGTTGCCGATAAAATTATTGCCGGTGAGGATCACACTGCTGCAGCTCGCCTGCACGCGACAGGCCCAGCCGTTGGAGATAAAGGCGTTGGACTTTACATACACCCGGTTGGTGCCTTCCATATAAACGCCATTGGTATTGCGGATGAACTGATTGTGTTCGATCTCAGAGTCGTTGATCTCCTTCAGCAGGATGCCATAGGCGGCTCCGCCGATGCAGTCGCTAAAAATGTTTTTCCGTATGTGCACCATTTTGGAGAACATCACGGCCACGCCCGAACCATTGCGTGCAAAAGTGTTGCCGATGTATTCATCATCGTTGCTGAACATAAAATGAATGCCGTATCGCAGGTTGTCGGTGCTGACGTTCTCATACACTCCTGTTTTCGTTACAAATTCGAAATATATACCATCGCGATGGCCGGTGACCGTGTTCTTTTTGATGGTGAGGCTATCGCTTTTCCAGGCATGGATACCATTGCCTGAGCGCTGTTCGCTGATGCCTTCGGCGTGCAGTGTATTGTTTTTTATGACGCAGTTGGTGGAGTTCACCACACTGATGCCGAAGCAGGCATTGAGGATGGTATTGTTGCTGATCACACATCCGCGGGCCGTCAACAGTTTTATGGCGGCGCGTTCATCCACGCTGCTGTAACCGGTGTTTTGAAAGGTGAGTCCGTGCAACTGCACCTGAGTGTTCTCGATGATAAGGATAGTGCCTTTATCGTTCCCGTCGAGGATAGCTTTTTTATCGCCGGTGAGGGTGATGGGTTTGCGGATCACCAGGTCGTGCACCTTGTATGTTCCGGCGCGCAGGTAAATAACGGAGTAGGGTGATGCCTTGAGGATGGCCTTTTCGAGGGTGGCAGTGCTACCGCCGCTTACATAAGTTGTATCGGCGGCAGCAGCCACTGAAAAACCAAATACCAAAACCCAAAAAATAATGCGTTTCATCGTTGAGTATGCCGGATAACGGTGGTTCGCTTATTGTAGCCATTCATGCACGGAAGAGCTGGTGCCTTCCATACTTTCCTGCAATGCTTTAAGCGCGTTGCTGTCGGATAAAGCTACTGTTTTTCCGTTCATGGGTGTACGCAATTTGTCGGAGGTGAACAGTATGGCCTTGTCGGCAGGCAGTAATTGTTCTGGATCATTGAAATCGCTGATGAGGATCAGCTCCATTTCTTCCCGGGGTATGGTGTTTTCGCGGATGAATATCTTCATGCACTTGGCGTCGTCGAACACGAACACCTTTCCGGTGTTGGTCACGATCTCTGCTGCATATTGTTTTTCCATCACGGTCATCTTACAGAATGCGCAGTTGTCTACACCTTCCTGAATGGGCCGCGGTTTTACCGAGCAGGCGCTGAGCAGTATGCCCGATAACAGTAGTATGATGATGCCTGTAGGTTTCATGATGCTTGTTTTGAATGCTGATTAAGCCTTGGTTTGCTTGCGTGCTTTCCTGAATTCCACGATGGCGAACACACAGGCGATGGACACGCCGGCGATATAGAACCAGCCTCCGCCGTGTGGCCAGGAGTATGCACCGAAGTTAAGTAATTGTTTATAGCCGATGAGTGGCGGCTGGTAGGTCATGCCCGGCACCTGGATGGCGGCGTTCGGATCGAGATGATGGCCATATTCGTATTCCCATCGCCAAAAATCGTAGATAGCGAGTATCGAGAACAGGATCAGAAAAATGGTCCAGCCATACAGTAATTTTCGATTGCCGAAAAGTGCGGTAAGTAATCCGCTCAATACAATAAAACCGATGATATATGGCAATACGATGAATTCCTTGAAATCAGCCTCATCAATGATGGCCATACCGATGTAGTGGTTCAGGCCGTTGATGATCTCAATGTCGCCACCCAGTTTGTGCAGATAAATGTATAAGGTCAATCCTTCCGGATACTGGGGTGCGGTGAGGTAGATCACCCAGAAAGGAAGTTTATAGGTGACCAGAAAAAGGAGCGCTGCCACTGCCACGCCGATCCTCGAGAATGTGCTCATCTTTTTCATATGCGCTGATTTTAAAAAACCGGGCGGGCGTTATACCCGCCCGGTCATTGCATTCCAATCACTCAGTGTACATGCATTATTTAGCCGGTGGCAGCAACACGCCATCTACGATGTAGATGAGTCCGTTGCTGGCCGGTACGGCTGCTACTACATTGTTTCCGTTAACGGTCATTTTATCGCCGGCGATATTGATCGTCACATTATCTCCATTGGCCATGCCGATGGTTTGTCCGTCGCTCAGATAATCCTGGCGATAGGTGCCCACGGCCACATGATACTCGAGAATGTTGCGCAGTGCCGATTGGTTCTCGTCCTTCATCAGGTCGTCAACCGTGCCTGCCGGCAATTTATCGAAAGCAGCGTTGGTGGGGGCGAATACGGTGAACGGACCGGCATTGCTGAGGTCATTCACATAATCGGCCTGCTTCAATGCGGCTACCAGCGTAGTGTGATCGGGTGAACCCACGGCGATCTTTACGACGTCTTTCTGGGATTCATCATCCACCACAGCTTCCTGACCGCCGGCAGCAGCGGTAGTGTTATCTGCTGCGCCGGATGTTTCGCCCGACTCGCTGCTGCATGCGGTGAAGAGCAGGGTGGCAAGGGCGATCGGATATATTTTCAACATGTTTTTCATAATAATTCCATTTAAGTGTGAAGCCATACGGTCATCTCATGGGAAGTCTTATTTGGCCGGTGCTGCCGCAGCCGTTTTACCGGTGCTGAAGGTCAGCGGCACATTGGAGCCTGCGGGTGATACGCGGATGTATCCCTGCATTTCCTGGTGCAGTGCCGAGCAGAAGTCGGTGCAATAGAACGGGAACACACCAATGCGGTCCGGTATCCACTTGATGGTGGATGTTTCACCCGGCATGATCAGCATTTCGGCATTGTTGGCGCCCTTCACGGCAAATCCGTGCGGCACATCCCAATCCTGTTCGAGGTTGGTCACGTGGAAGTATACCTCATCACCCAGTTTCACGCCTTCGATATTATCAGGCACGAAGTGTGAGCGTATGGAGCTCATTACCACATGCACTTTATTGCCTTCGCGGAATACCTTGGCTTCTTTTTCACCTTTGGCAACATAGGGGTGATTATTTTCCTCGATCTTGAAGATCTTGGTGGAATTCGGTTTCACCAGATCGGCCGGAATGGCTTCTGCATAGTGCGGTTCACCCGTGGTGGGGAAGTCGAGCAGCAGTTCCATCTTATCGCCTTCGATGCTGTAGAGCTGGGCCGACTGTGTCAGTTCAGGTCCGGTAGGCAGATAGCGGTCTTTGGTGATCTTGTTGTAAGCGATCACATATTTACCCCATGGCTTGGCAGTTGGTCCGCCGGGCACGCAGAGGTGACCGATGGAGTAATAGGTAGGCACGCGGTCGAGTACCTGCAGTGACTGCACATTCCATTTCACGATCTCGGAGGATACGAAGAAGGAAGTATAGGCATTACCGTTGGCATCGAATTCTGTGTGCAGTGGGCCGAGACCCGGTTTTTGTACTTCACCGTGCAATACGCTTTCGTATTTCAATACCGGGATACCATCGTATTCGGCTTCAAAATCTTTGGCGGCGATGGCTTTTTGGATCTTGTCGAAAGAGAACACCGGTATCAGCGCGGCGAGTTTACCTGAGCCTACAATGAATTGTCCGGTAGGATCCACATCACAGCCGTGCGGAGATTTCGGGCAAGGGATGAGATACAGGATGTCTTTCAGTTCCTTCGGGTCGAGGATGAGTACTTCATTCTTGATCTCAGAAACGGTGCTATGTGTTTTTTCATCATAGTAGTTATGCGCATAGCGTACCTGTTGTTTGGCGCCTTTGCCTGATTTGGCATATTCCTCAGCCTTTTTCCAGTTCACGGCGAGGATAAAGTCTTTGTCTTTCTGGCTGGCATTCACCTCGAGCAGTGTAAAAGCCTGTTCGGAGTTGTAGCAGCTGAAGAAGAACCAGTCGTGTGACGGGCCTTTTCCGGCGCGTGCCAGGTCGGTGTTGAGTGGCGGAATTTCCAGCTGGAAGGCAACATCCATCATACCGGATTCTTTTTCCACGCTCACGAAGCTGATATAGCCTTTAAAATTTTCCTTGTAGGTGGCGATGGAAACATCAGAGTTCTTACCGGCATATTCCGGTGGAGAGCTGAAGCGTGTTCCGGCAACGGTGTATTCCGTATTCTCAGTGATGAAGGGTGATGAGTGGTTACCGCTGCTGTTCGGCAGTTCGATGATCTCCGCGGTGCGGAAGGTCTTCATGTCGATGCGGGCAATACGCGGTGTGTTATTCGCATTACCGAAGGCCCAGCGTCCGTCATGCACACCATTGGTGGTAGACAGTGCAGGGTGATGCAGGTCGTCCCATGGTACGAAACCATGTGAGGTCATGAGCATGCCCTTGGTCTCCTCTGTATATCCCCATCCGGTTTCCGGATCGGCAGAGAACACCGGGATCTCACGGAACAGTCGGCCGGATGGTATACCATACACAGCCATTTGTCCGCTGAAACCACCGGAGACGATATTATAGAACTCATCATGTGTGCCGGGAGCGACATACACTTTGGCTGCAGCGTCGCCTGTGGCTACGTTTGCGCCGGTTTTGGGCTTGCATCCCGCCGACGCCACGAGGGCGATCAGCAGCAGGAAGGTCAGGTTTTTCATAATAGTATATTTAAATTGAAAGAAAGTTCAGTGGTCATTTTTCGCCGTCATTGGCACGCATGAATTCCAGGATATCACGGGCATCGCCGATGGATACATTCTGGTTAGGCATGCGGGTGAGACAGAGTTCGAGCAGTTTTTGTGCTTCCGGATCGCGTTCAAGCATGGCATCTACGTTGGTGATCATATTCATGATCCACTCCGGTTTACGTGTTTTGGTGATGCCGGCCCAGCCGGGTCCCACCACGCGCTCGTCGGTCAGTTTATGACAGGCAGAGCACTTCATGTCATAGATGTCCTGACCGCGCTTTACACGATCCTGCTCCAGCGGCGTGCTCAGGTTCACCGTTTTCACCTCGCCGATCCCTCGGCCCTCGGCGATCATCTTTTCGTTTTCTGTCTTGGGTCCGAGCATGCTTTGGGGTTTTTCACCCCCTGTGGTGGGCGCGGTATCCTTACCGCCGCAGGAGGCGATGGCCAGCGTTAAGGCGATGACCATGGCAATGATGATTTGGCTTCTCATAGTAAGTAGTTTAGAACAGGTCAAAATTAGAGGTATTGTAATACTTTTATTTATGACCGAAGTTTCCCCGTACTATGACATATGTCACCCTTTTTCCGGATGACCTGTATTTAGGCCATATAAACTGCCCGTCTGACGCTATCTTTGCCGCAAAACACCCTTTGTGAAAGGAATCATCCTCGCCGGCGGCTCCGGCACCCGACTGCACCCGATCACGCTGGCTATCAGCAAGCAATTGATGCCGATCTATGACAAGCCGATGATCTATTACCCGCTTTCGACATTGATGATGGCCGGTATACGGGAGATATTGATCATCAGCACCCCGCACGACCTGCCGGGATTTCAGCGTCTGCTGGGCGACGGCTCTCGGATAGGGTGTTCATTTTCCTATAAGGAACAACCATCGCCCGACGGCCTTGCCCAGGCGTTCACCCTGGGTGCGGAGTTCATCGGGAACGACAAGGTGGCGCTGGTATTGGGCGACAATATATTTTATGGTGTGGGGATGGGCGAGTTGCTGACGGCGAACAATGATCCTGACGGCGGCATCATCTATGCTTATCATGTGAGTGATCCGGAGCGTTATGGCGTAGTGGAGTTTGATGAGCAGGGCAAGGTGTTGTCCATCGAGGAGAAACCGCAGCATCCCAAATCCAATTATGCCGTGCCCGGTTTATATTTCTATGATAATGCGGTGGTGGAGATCGCGCGCAACCTGAAGCCGAGTGCACGTGGCGAGTATGAGATCACGGATGTGAACAGGGAATATCTCCGCCGCGGCAAGTTAAAGGTGAGCGTGTTGCCGCGCGGCACCGCCTGGTTCGATACCGGTACTTTTGATTCACTGATGGCCGCCAGTACTTTCATCCAGCTCATTGAGCAGCGCCAGGGATGGAATATCGGCTGCATCGAGGAAGTAGCCTATAGAAAAAAATTCATCACCGCCGAGCAACTCGAATCCATTGCCCAACCACTGATGAAAAGCGGCTACGGGCAGTATTTGATGCGGATGCTTCGGTAATGTACTCATGTGATAAAGAGCACAAGATAATTGATCAAATCAGCGCACCATCATATTAGTATCCGCCGCGGCGGACAAATCAGCACATCAGCACATTGAACACCATACTTATCACCGGCGGCTGCGGCTTCATTGGGTCACATACGGCCATAGATCTTCTGGAAAAGGGATTTGAGGTGATCTCCATCGACAACCTCTCCCGTTCCAAGACCTTTGTGCCGGACCGTATCCGTGATATCACAGGCAAGCCGTTCCATAATTATCGTGTCGACTGCCGTGACCTCACCAAGTTGCGCAATATCATTGATCAGCATGGGCGTATTGCCGGCATCATTCATTTTGCCGCATTCAAGTCGGTGGGTGAATCCGTACAGAAACCGTTGGTGTATTACGATAATAACATCAACAGCACCCTGAACATGTTGCGCATCGCGGAAGAATTCTCGGTGCCGCATTTTGTGTTCTCTTCTTCCTGCAGTGTGTATGGCAATGCCGCCGAGCAGCCGGTGCGGGAAGAAACGCCTTTGTCCACCCCTGAGTCGCCCTACGGCTGGACCAAGCTGATCTCCGAACAGATGATCGCTGCGCATGCGAAGACCACGCCCACGCAGTTCATTGCTTTGCGTTATTTCAATCCGGTAGGTGCGCATCCGAGCGGACGCATCGGTGAGATACCATTTGGCGAACCGGAGAATCTGGTGCCGAACATTACGCAAACCGCCATCGGCAAGAAGCAGGGCTTCACCATTTTTGGAACGGACTATCCTACACGCGACGGCAGTTGTGTGCGGGACTATATCCATGTAATGGATATTGCCGAGGCACACACCCTGGCGCTGCAATATCAAATGCAGGGCAAACAACCTACGCCCTTTGAAATATTCAACCTGGGTTCCGGTAACGGCGTTACCGTTCTGGAACTCATTCAGTCGTTCGAGCGCACTACCGGCGTGCAGTTACAGTATACAAAAGGTCCGCGCCGTCCGGGTGATGTGATCGCGGTGTATGCCGACAATACCAAAGCAGAGCGCGAGTTACACTGGAAGGCGAAATATACGCTCGACGATATGATGCGTACCGCCTGGCAATGGGAACAAACCATGCAAACATCCACGATTTAAAAACACCTGATGATACCAGATCTTTTGTTGTTCGATTTTCAGGCCTTTTTTGGACATACTCCGGGAGAGGCGTCGATCATTGTATTCAATCTCATCCTCATCGAATCCATGCTGAGTGTAGACAATGCACTCGTGATGGGCACCATGGTGATGGACCTGCCAAAGGAACAACGCGGGCGAGCACTGCGGTATGGTATCTTCGGTGCGTATTTTTTCCGCGGACTGGCGCTCATCCTGGCCAACTGGCTGATACAGGTGGTTTGGCTGAAGGCCTTGGGTGGATTATATCTCATTTGGCTGGCACTGGATTATTTCCGCACCAAGGCCACACCGGAGACATCTGATGATACGCTGAGCAAAGAGAATAACTGGTTCTATAAGAACACTGTAGGCCGTATCGGCAATTTCTGGAGCACGGTGGTACTGGTGAATATCATGGACCTTGCTTTTTCGATCGATAACGTGTTTGCCGCTGTGGCCTATACCGATAATATCTATCTCGTTTGCCTGGGCGTGTTCATCGGTATCCTGGCGATACGTTTTGTAGCACAGGGTGTGATCGGACTGCTGGAGCGATTCAGCTTTTTGAATACCTCCGCATTCTTGATCATCGCCCTGCTGGGTTTAAAATTATTGTTCTCCTTTATTTGCCATGCTTACGGTCGGGATACCGCTCTCTGTCACCTCCTTGAAAGTGAGACCACCGATCTGTATTTCAGCATTGCTACTGTGGCGATCTTCATAGTGCCCGTAATGACCAGCTGGCTCTTCAATTTCCCTAAACGCGCGGTTGATCACCACACAGAAGAGTTTGCCGCTTTTCAGCATGAGGTGGATGAGGCGGAGAAGGAGAAATGAGGGATGAGGAATGAGGAATGAGATGATCCCGAGTACTCGGGACTTCGCTGTGCTGCGTGTGCTAATTAGATAATTTGCTGAGCAAGCTCCGGGGTTTACCGGTCGTTCATCAGCACATTATTTTCTCTCCATCCGATACTCCACATGCCTGGATTGCAAATGATCGAGGATGAAGCGGAAGTGAGCTTCTTCTTCGCCGAGGAATTCAGGTGTGGAAATACCTTTACGTGTGTAGGCGCCTTCTAAAATGAGCCGTGCGGCGGCGGTGCAGGTGTAGCCTGTGGTGCGCGCCATAGATGAGGTTTTTGTCTGCGGATCGTAACGGTCGAGCAGGTCGTAGGTGTAGGTAACGGGAGTGCCATTCTCCACACCACCCACGATCACACGCATCACGGTGAATTCATTTTCTTCATCGCCCAGTTTCCATTTCGGGAAGAGCAGTTTTGCGGTAAGGTCGATCGGGCGGATATGCGTGCCTTTCACATCAATGAAATCTTTACTGAAGAATCCCGTTTCACGCAGTACTTTCATCAGTGCGATATGACCGGGATACCGCAGTGTGCGTTCGATCATATTGGGAATGTGCGGCATGGTGCGGATCAGCGATCGCAAACCGTCAGAATTGAATGCCTCCAGCGTGCCAATGCCCGCAAAATCCATGAGCTCGGGATCGGTGAGCGCTTCCTTTACGATCACTTTACCCTCCTGCACGAAGCGCGCGGGACGGGTATATTCTTCAATCACATCAATAGGAGAGAAAGGCGCTTTATATTCATAGGGCCACAGGCGTGCAGCGGGTAGTCCGCCCACCAGACAAATAAAGTCGGTGACCTGCATGCGCCGGTTGTGATAGCCGAGGATGATATTGTCCATACCCGGCGCCACGCCCACATCCATTACAGCCGTAACGCCTTTGCTTTTTGCGAGTTCATCAAGCAGGAACGGATCTTCATCAAAGAATGAAATATCGCTGGCGGGTTTGCCGGCCTCGATCACGGTCTTCAGGGTTTCAAAGCCCATGAACCCCGGCACGGCGCCGATCACGAGGTCTTTGTCCTCGATGAGGGAAGTGATGAGTTCCTTGCTGGTGAGATCCGCGTGGATGGTGCGCACGCCGTGTTTTTCGAGGCGGTGCAGGGCATCCGTATTGATATCGGCAGAATACACCTCATAGTCTTTGGCCATGTCAATGGCCATGGCACGGCCAACCATACCGGCGCCGAGAACGATCACTTTTTTACGGGACATGTTGCTGTGGGTTTACGGGTAAAGATAGAGAGACTGCCGTAAATCAGGCAGCCGATCGCACATCTGGCTGAACGCGGGATGCGTGCTCAGCTTTTTCTTTTTTCGATCTCGGTAATGGAATTGCCGGGGCTTCCGGTAATGCGGCCGCGGCAGTTGGGTTTACCGCAGTGGCAGGTGAAGGGTTCCATGTGCTCGCCGAGAAAAGTGGCATAGTCCAGTGTGAGCTCCTCGCCGACAGCGATCACACGCTGGGCGATCACATCCAGTCCGTCGTATGCGGTATTGGGTTCGCAGCTGTGATTTTGCGGCGCCCAGCCGTTGGGATCGTTATCCCATAGTAAGAACACCTCATCGCTGATGGGGTAAGCGTAACGGCGGAATACTTCCTGCATTTCAGGGCTCCAGTGGGTTTCAACATGGCGGCGCGTGGTGATGCGCTGTGGGGCTTCCTCGCCGTGGAAGATCACCTCACCGGTATCGATACCGCGTGTGGCATAAATGCCGTAACCGGTGCGCGCATTACCTCTCAACACATACGGTTTATGCGTGCGGCGGTATCGCATCAGGCCTTCATTGATGATGGCGTGTAAAAAATCCTGCTGACCGATCCCATCGGCATGCAAAATGTAGTCGGCAGAACCCTGGTAGTCGCCGGTATAAAATACCGAGCACGTAAAATTGATCTCCAGAAAGAACAACGTACCGTCAGCGTCCATCCGAAAATCAAGACGTGCATACCCGACACCGTTAAAGCCGGTAAATATGAGCGCTGCGGCATCGCGCAGACGTGCGTCGAGCGCAGGATCGGTTACGGGCACATTTGCTTCGGGATGCAGCGCGGAAGTTTTGAGTGCATATGTTTTAAAGGCAAGGCCTTCCGGAAAAATATATTCGATCGGTTTCAATACGCGCGGTGCACCGTGCTCTTCCGGATCAGCGATCACCAGTACAGTGAATTCACGCCCATCGATATATTCTTCCACCAGCAGCGGTCCGTAGATATCCAGTATCTCTGCAACACGCCTGCGCAGAGCATCGGCATTTTCTACTCGCGAGTGTTCATTGATGCCCAGGCTGTCACCCGCCTTGGCGGGTTTCACGAACATGGGAAACTGGAGTTGCGCGATCGCTGTGTCGACATCGGCGGCGGTGTTCACTGAAACGAATGCCGGTGTTTTGATCCCGCAGGTGAACGCCACATATTTCATCAGTTCCTTGGTGGGATCATATAAGATAGAACTCGGTCCGGTGTAGGGCAGATTCAGAAGCTCCAGGCTGTAGATCACATCTATGGAAGGCACACTCCAGTCGAGGTATCCTTCACATAAGTTGATGAATATATCATAGCCGTTCCTGCTCAGGTCGCGCAGTTGTTTGTAGGTGGTGAGCTTATTCAGCAATACATGATCTACCTGTATGCCGGGCAGCAGTGCCGAAAGATCGCGCTGCGGATCATAATACTGGTAATCAACGTCACTTGTACTGTAATCGGGCAGCAACACACAGGCTTTTCGTATAGTGTCAGCATTCATTCGCATCATCTGTGTCATCTGCGTGCCAGGTGTTTAAGCGGCTCTATAGGATTTGTCCAGTTTACGCACGCGGTTCTTTTTCATCCAGCGCAGGGTGGCGTCGTTCATGATCTCTACGACCATCTGCGTGAAGGTTTTATCGCTCATGCGCAGAATGGCGCCGATGGAGGTGTAGTCTTCATCCTCACTGAGTCCGCATTGGGCATTCACTTCCAGCACGAAGATGTCGCCGCTGTGTTTGTCCATGCGGAGGTCAACACGCGTATACCCTTTGCCGCCAACCGACACATACGCATCCCAGCTGATCTTTTTCAGTTTGCGGATAAGTGCAGGGCGCGGTAAAGTGTAATTATAAAAATGATCATCACCGGGCATCGGTGTCTCGTCTTCATAGATCTCCCACAGCCGGTCAAAGGATAGGAATTTTTCGGTATCAGGTAATGAGGGATGGAATACGCGTTCCACCGGTTTATAGATGACGCAGTTGCGGGGTTGATCGGATGCGCCTACGATCATGGTGGTATATTCGGGGCCGTTGATGAATTGTTCCACCACGATGCCGCCGCTGCTCAGTTGCCATCCGCGATAGCCGTCGAATATCCGGTGTATCTGCTCCTGCAGTTCTGCCTCTGTGTGTACCACATTTTTAATGCACAATCCCATGGAGCCGCCCGATACGGCGGGTTTCACGATGAGCGGACTTCCCAGTCGTTCGAATATCCCGCTGATATCCTGATCGCGAGCGGTGACCGCTTCCCATTTGGCTGTGGGTACACCGGCCACATCAAAAGCTTCCTTCATCGTGATCTTCGAGGTGGTGATATCATAGAACCAGGCATCTGCGCCGGTGTAGATGAGTTTGTGGTGTTCCAGTGCATGCACGACCGATACGCCGGGTGCGCCATTCACCTCATCGCCATCACAAATATTGAACACCAGCGGAAAGCAATTACCGGCCGCGCGCTCGGCAGCGATACCGGCGATCACGGATGCATAGTTGGTCATGGTCACCGGTTGCCATTGCCAGTTGATGCCGAGTTCCTGAAAGGTTTTGGTGTATTCGGCAATGCTTTGTGTGAAGTCGTAATAATACTCCAGATTCGGATCATTGGTCTCCAACTGGGGAGCCAGTACCCATACTTTTAATGCCTGAAGAGGTAATGCTTCGTGTATGGAATATGGGTTGCCTGCGTCATGGGCAGGCAGGTGAGCGGACTGCATGCAGTGTGCCGGGTGTTTTGGTTGTGTTAAAGATAAGTACTGAGCATTTGATGTCCATATGTATTTGGTGGATAAACTTAAGGGGTGATATGTGCAGGTATTTGGTCAGGCGACCGATGCTGGGTAAATTGCATAACGACAGTACACAGGTATGGCCCATGCACAAAAACGGATCAGCAATCCGGTGACCGGACAGGATATCCTTTTCCTGCAGACAGCTGCGGATACCGGTGGTGCTTTACTGGAGATGGAATCCACTTATCATGCGCGCTCAGTGGAGCCGGTTGCCCATTATCATCCGGAGCAGGAAGAAGACTTCACGGTCGTGCAGGGAGAGATCCATGTGCGTTTGCATGGCGAGGTGCGTGTGTTGCGCAGTGGCGATCAACTGCACATTCCGCGCAACACCATCCATTCCATGTGGAATGCCTCCGATGGCGTTAGCGTGGTGAACTGGCAGGTGCGCCCGGCCCTGCGCACCGAACATTTGCTGGAGACCGGTATGGGCCTGGCGGCAGATGGCCGTGTCAATGCCAAGGGGATGCCGGCACTGCTACAGATCGCAGTCATGATGTTCACCTTCTCCCGGGAATACCGACTGGCCAAACCGCCATTCATTATTCAACGCCTGGTTTTCGGACTGCTGTATCCTATTGCACGCCTCGCCGGATATCGTGGCACTTATGCGCGTTACACGCACTGATACCGTTATGACGATTTGAAATGTTAAGACCTTTAAAATAAAAGTAAATAAATACTTTTATATGTGATCCTGCGCTATCTTTGCAGCATAAACGCAAGCATTATGGAACAGGAACAGATCACTTTTCTCGATGTAACCACCCTTCCACCGGCGGAGAAGCATCCCACCATATTTCGTCTCTTTGATGCACTCGAAGCAGACGGTATCCTCGAACTCGCCAATGACCATGACCCGCGACCGCTGTATTATCAAATGCTGGCTGAGCGCGGAAATGTTTTCAGCTGGACCTATCTGGAGCAGGGGCCTGTGCAATGGCGTGTACAAATTCAGAATCGTCCGACCGCAACAGCATCCACGACCATTGGTGACATTGTGCGTGATGATTACCGCAAGGCCTTATACCTCAAGGAACGCGGTATTGATTTTTGCTGCGGCGGCAAGCGATCGCTGGAGGAGGCCTGTAATGAAAAGCAACTGGACCCGGTTGAGATACGGTCAGCGCTGGATGCGCTCAGTGTACAACCCGGCGAGCGGCAGCTGCCCTACGATGAATGGCCTGCGGCCTTTTTAGCCGATCACATCGTTCAAACACACCACCGTTTTGTGCGAAAGACGATCCCTGACCTGCGTTTTTATGCATCCAAGGTGTATCGTGTGCACGGCGACACACATCCTGAACTGCAGCAGATCGCCGATACAGTGCAGGCGCTCACACAGGAGTTGTCGGCACACATGGAAAAAGAAGAGCGCGTATTATTTCCCTACATACATCAGCTGGAAAGCGGAGGGCACATGCATGCGGCATTTTTCGCCTCTGTGCGTCAACCGATCGGGATGATGGAGATGGAGCATGAAGATGCGGGTGCGCTGATGGCAGAGCTGCGCAGGCTCACCGATCAATACACGCCGCCGGCAGACGCCTGCAATTCGTACCGGTTGTTGTATCAGATGCTGGAGGCGTTCGAAGATGATCTGCATCTGCACGTGCATCTGGAGAATAATATCCTGTTCCCGAAGGCCATATCCCTGGAGCAAATGAACTAAGGTGAACCTGCCCAACTTTTAAATTTGTTTAAACACCCGTGAGGTCACCGGAGGATTTCCCGGAATTTCCGAACTTGCCCGCCAAAAGTAAATGACCTGTCATGCTGAGTGTTACCTGTAAGGCTGCCATCAAGGCAGTGATCTTTTTAGGTGTGGAACAACCGAAAGGAACGCGTTTCAGTATCGGCGAGGTGGCGGACAAGATCGGCGAGAATGAGCATACCGTTGGAAAACTACTCCAGAAGCTCGTGCACGAGAACATCATTTGCAGTGCCAAAGGCCCCGGCGGCGGTTTTTATATCACCGATGACCAGCGACAAACACCCGTGATCCGAATTGTGGAAGTGATCGACGGCCATGAGGTGTTCACGGAATGCGGTCTCGGATTCCATAAGTGCAGTGAGCGCAGGCCCTGTCCTTTTCATGAAGATTTCCGGTCGGTGCGCGACGGCTTTCAGGCCATGTGCAGGAACAATACCATCGCAGATCTCGACCGCTCGGTGATCGTAGGTAAGGCTTTTCTCAACGGCTGATACCGGCAGGGGTGGGGACGCTTTGTAAGAGTTCCCGGGGATCGTTAGCTTAGCCCTTCTCTTCAGTTCCCATGCCCGAGCGTAATAACGAAAGAACCATTTTTTCACTGCTGGAAGTTTCAAACAGCATCGCCCGCACCCTGCAGGAGCGATACAGCAAAGTGTTTTGGGTGCAGGCGGAGATGAACAAGCTGAATCATTATCAGCGCAGCGGCCATTGTTATCCCGAGCTGGTGGAGAAACGCGACGGGAAGGTGATCGCACAGATGAAGGCTACGTTGTGGAAGGAAGACTATTTCCGCATCGATGCGCGCTTCCGCGAGATACTGCATGAACCGCTGAAAGACGGCATCAAGATATTGTTCATGGCGAAAGTGACCTATGACGCGGTGTACGGATTATCGCTCTGGATCATGGACATCGATCCTTCCTATACGCTTGGTGACCTCGAGCGTGAGAAGATGGAAACGATACGCAAACTGCGCGCCGAAGGTATCTTTGAAAAGAACGCCACCCTGCCCATGCCGTTATTGCCACAGCGCATCGCCATCATCTCGGTGGAAACGAGTAAGGGTTATGCCGATTTCATGCAGGTGATCGAACACAATCCGTACGGATACCGATTCTTTCACATGCTGTTCCCATCGTTATTACAGGGCGATAAAGCAGCTCCGCAGATCATCGCACAATTGCGGCGCATCCGCAAAGTGAAACAGCATTTTGATGTTGTGGCCATCATTCGCGGCGGCGGCGGTGATGTGGGATTATCCTGTTATAATGATCACGCACTCGCCAAAGCCATTTGCACTTTTCCCCTGCCGGTGCTCACGGGTGTGGGACATTCGACGAATGAGACGGTAGCGGAAATGGTATCGCATACCAATGCCATCACACCCACGCAGCTCGGTGAGATACTCATACGACAGTTTCATCAGTTCGCGGTACCGGTGGAAGAAGCGCGGCAATTGATCGGGGAGTCGGCACGCACATTGCTGAACGATGCGCATCGTGATCTGCAGTACGGCGGAAAAAGTTTTCGCGCTGCCGTGCGTGCGTTATTGCGCGAGCAGGGGTATGCGGTGCAGACAGCTACGCACAACCTGCGGTCATTTTCCCATAAAACCCTCACACAACAACAGCACAGGCTGGCATTACATGCCCATACCATACGGCATCTGGATCCGCATCAGGTGTTGCGGCGCGGTTATAGTATTACGCTGCACGAGGGGAAAGTGGTGACGAACGCTGCGCAGGTGCAGACGGGAGACCTGCTGGTAACGCAACTGGCAGCCGGAATGGTGCAGAGCATAGTAAAAAAAACACGAACGAAAAATGAGTAAGAAGATCAATTATACGGAAGCATTCGAAGAACTGCAGCAGATCGTTGCGGAGATCGAACAGGGAGATATTTCTGTGGATGTGCTGGCAGAAAAAGTGAAACGTGCGGCATGGCTCATTGCCTTCTGCCAGGAGAAATTGCGCAGCACGGAAGAGGATGTGGAGAAGATATTGAAGGAGCTGGGGTCTGATTGATCCCGGAATTATTAGCGCAATCGGCCGGTCACTGCATGCGGGCCGTGAAGTTGTCGCACTGACCGGTGTTCCGTTTTGGTATTACAGGAAGTTGTAATTTTAGTGCTTATGGAAAGACGTGATTTCATTCTGCACTCGGGCATGCTGGCAGCATTTGGCCTGACCACTACACATGTACTGGCTGAAGCGGCTGATGACCGCAAATTGCTGCAGCCCTTTTTATTGCCTGCGCAGGAGCCATTGCAACACAACGGAGGTCTGCAGATCCGCACACTGGTGCGTTCGGCGATGACGGGTGGTGTGTACTCGAATGTGGAAACAGCCGTGGGTCCGAAATTGATGGGGCCGCCGCCGCATTACCACAAAGAACTGGATGAACTGATGCTGGTGCTGGAAGGAACAGCGAGTGTGCTGGTAGGCGATGAGGTGGTGCGTGTTACTGCCGGAAGCTGGCATATGCGTCCGCGCATGATCAAACATACATTCTGGAATGCTGAGGACACCGGATTGCGCTTCATTGATATGTATTTCAATCAGCCGTTTGAAGAATATCTGGAGAAGATTTTCTTTGAACTTAATGATGCACATGGATATCCGGAAGGCTCTGAGAAAAAGAATCAGGCGCTTGCTGCTCTGAATGAGCAGTTTGGATTGGTATTCCCGGCCGATGCCTTTGCGCAATATGACGCCATTAAAAATGAGTACGGACTCAAGTGAGCCTGCATGACGTGAATGCTGAATGTCAGGACGAGCCTGTTCTCGTTTTAGATGCAAATTCCTTACACGTTTACAATATATCTCAATCACAAACGTCAGTTCCTATCATATGCAAACCATCATCGGCTCCGGCGGCGCCATTGGTGTGCCTTTAGCGCAGGCACTCACCGCCTATACGAAGGACATCCGCCTGGTGAGCCGCCATCCGAAAGCGGTGAATCCCACAGATCAACTGTATCCATGCGATCTCACCGACTTCAGTGCCATTGATGCTGCGGTAGCGGGCAGTGATGTAGTGTATGTAACGGTGGGGTTCGCGTATAACCTACGCACGTGGCAAACTACCTGGCCGCCATTCATGCGTGCGGTGATCGATGCCTGCGTGCGACACAAAGCGAAGCTGGTATTCTTTGATAATATATACAGCTATGATCCCGTAGCATTATCGCATATGACCGAGGACACTCCATTGCGTCCATCCAGTGAAAAGGGCAAGGTGCGCAAGCAGGTGGTAGACATGATCCGCGCAGGCATTGCTGATGGTTCGCTCACGGCGCTGATCGCGCGTGCGGCCGATTTTTACGGTCCGGGCATTGCGAACAGCATGCTGATCGAGACCGTGGTGAAACCGCTGGTGGCGGGTAAGACGGCCAATGCGATCGGCGCACTCGATAAAGTGCACACATTCAGCTATACGCCGGATGCAGGTAAAGCCACCGCATTACTGGGAAATACTTCGGACGCATACGGTCAGGAATGGCATGTGCCTACCACCAAAGAAAAACTGACCCTGCGTCAATGGATGGAACTCATTGCCCGTGAAGCAGGAACGCCATCAAAATTCCGCTCGGTGCCGCGGTGGATGATCAAAGTGATGGGTTGGTTCGATCCGGTCATGCGCGAATTTCCGGAGATGCT
>DAIMYJ010000023.1:0-3119 GCA_036734545.1 Chitinophagales bacterium | reverse complement strand
TTACTTCTTTTTCGTCTTGGGATTATATTTTTGTTCGTAGAGTGTGATCCATTGCTTTGCGGTCATTTTGCGCATTAATTCGCCGATGAGCGCATAGGGGATGTCTTCCATCTTTTTGAAGCGGACGCAGCTCTTGCCCATGTCCAGCTTTTGTTTGCAATGCTTGGGGTATTCGGTAACGAACCAATGCATGAGTTCGGGATCGGCATATATGCCCATATGATAAAAGTTGATGGATCCCTTTTGTGAAGCGATACCGGCGAATGGCAAGGGCTCTGCAGGCTTACAGTGGTATCCTGCAGGATACATGTGATGTGGCACTACATATCCCAGACCGCCGTAACTAATGCCCGGCTCAAATCCCTTTGGTAAGTTTTTTACAATAACCTCATGTAATTTATTGAATGGCTCTACCCTGTCGGCGGGCAGGTTAGTTAAGATCTCAAGGACGGTTTTGCCATCGGGTTGCATGGGAGGTTGTTTTGGGTCAGACGAAGTTAGGGTATAGGACTTTAGTGTGGTGACGTTTCTTACTGTACTTCTGAAACTAATAGAGTGTGTAATGTTAAATATGAATCATTTGCCTTGACAATTAAATCCTCGATGGGATACTGATGAATTTCTGGCAAAGCAATAAACCGCAGCGTCACTCCAAATCCGTACTCAGTTTAAATCTGCAAATACGATTATTTCCTTTATCTGCAACGTACACCACTTTGCGCAAATACGCCACGCCACTCGGGTCGATGAGATTAAAGGGGCCGTCGCCCACACCGCCGAAGCTGGCGATGATCTGTTTGGTGTTTGGAGAACCGGCAGGTGGATTTACGCCTTCGTATCCTTTACGTGTAAATTGATACAGTGAATCGGTGCCCGCATCTGTTACAAAAATATAACCGGTGAAATCAGGCGCAACATATACATCTGTAGGCTGCACGAAGCGGTCGGGTTCGTAGAGGAAGCGGTCGGCTTTAGTATAATCGAAAACAGTAAGCAATGCGTTCTCGCCATAGGTGATGCCGGCTTCGGGATCTACGGTTTGGGTGATCCACAGCACTTTATACGGTGCATCGGGCTGGTCGAGGCATACCAGGAACTCGGCAGAAGCAGAGATGCCGCTCAGTGTTTGCGGCGGCGCTGCAAACGTGGCCAGACCGGCCACATCCCAAACGGAACGGAGATTGCCGGTGACGGGTGAAAGGCCATTGGCATAAGAGAAATTATTCCCTTCCGTATCAAAGAATAACACGGCATTATCGGGGCGTGCAATACCACCCAGTTCATTGCGAGGACCTTTGCGGCTCACATACAGAGTGTTGTCCGCCAGTGTAGCGAGACCCGTGAATTCCACCTGTTCATCCTCAGCGCCGCGGAAGGCCGTGATATTGCGCGATACATCACAGAATGGATGAATAAGTGTGTCCACGATCTCCACTGCACCGAAGGAAGTGCCGGTGAGGTGATATACAGCCGCGAGATCTTCAGGCACGCCATCGCCATCCACATCATAACTTACACGTCCTGATACATAGGTATGCAGACGACGGTCCTGCGTAACATCCGTAGCACCGGGAATAGCGATCGTATTATATACTTTACCTGTCTGGTCGAGTACTTTCAATCCTTCATCATCGATCACATAGATCATTTCATCGTATCCGCAGAAAACATCGCGGGGGTTCACAAAATCGGTCCAGAAAGGAAGCACCGGCACGTAGCCTACTTCATCCTGCACGAGTTCGGGGTCGATGGCGCCTTCTTCAAAGATCTCATCCACCACGGCATCTTCGCGTGTGCCGAACAGAAAATCACAGCCCGTCCACAAGAGCATCGCACTGCCGAAGAAAATGATCTGTGCTATCCTGTTCATCGGGTGGTGGTATTTTGTTTGCCGATGCCGTTCGGTAATGTATAGGCCAGTCCGATCTTATTGATCGAACCTAAAGCAGTGTCGTATTGAAATCCGTAATCGAATCGTATCGTTCCGTAACGTCTGCGCAAATAGGTGCCAAAGCCGAAGGCGGGCATAGCATTGCGGTCGGTGGCAAAAGTATATCCGCTGCGTGCGTATAACAATTGTTTCCAGCTATATTCCACACCCAGACTGTAGGTTTCGTTATTATCGGTAGGATGATTCAGTTGAAAGGCTGTGGTCAGGATGTGTTTATCCTGTTTGATCGCATCCCAGGCAAACCCGAGTCTAAATACCGTGGGCACACCGATCTCGGTGAATTGTGTGGCCGTGGTGCTGTCCTGTAAAGTAATTACGGCAATATCACCGCCCGGTTGTGTGTTGAACCCGAAATTGGTGATGGCCACGGCGAAGCGGGTATTTTGAATGCCGATATCGTATTGAAATCCGAAATCAAATACCACATTCTGATTGTGCACGGTAGCGAGGTCTTCACGCACATATTTCGCGGTAACACCAAAGCTGAACTGATCGGTGAGTTCTCTGGCGAGGGAGACGCCAATACCGGTATTGGTGGCGCGGAAAGTTTGTCCGTTACCAAAGGGTAAAAATTCGGTGGTCACATCCATCTCTCCTGCATCGAAATATTGCAGGCTCACACCCACGAGGGTATTATCGCCCAGCCTGTAGCTGACACCCGCAAAGTTCAGGCTGGTGCCGGCGGCATAGTCGGTGTAATGCACTGCGGTCTGCAGGCGGTTGGAATCGAGTTGCGTGAGTCCGGCAGGGTTCCAGTAGAGGCTGCTCACGTCATCCACAACGGCCAGAAAGGCTTCGCTCATGCCGGCAGAACGCGCGTCGGGCGCGATCTTCAGGAACTGCCAGCCGGTGGTAGCGGTGCGGGAATCGCCATACGAGGGCAGGAGCTGCGCTTTTGCAGGCACAGCCAGAGCCAACAGGATGCCGATCACACCAAGGGAGCGCATGGGGGCAAAGGTAGTGCGTAGGTGCGTAAGTGCGTAAGTGGGTGAGTGGGTGAATGGGTGAGTGGGATTCCAATGGCGATAGGGATTGAGCGGTGTGTATGTGTTATGTGTGCCCCCTCCTCCAAAGGAGTCCTTCGAACCGACCTCCCCCATCCCGAGTACTCGGGATGGGGGAGGGGACATTACGATCCTTAAAAGAAATCATTCTAACGAAGCATAGT
>DAIMYJ010000022.1:0-39590 GCA_036734545.1 Chitinophagales bacterium | reverse complement strand
GTTTTCATTGGTTTGTGTTGTTTTGTGATATGTGTTTTTTGCTTCTTTTTTCTGGTTTGTTGTTAGTGGTGTGTTGTGAGTGGTGAGTGGTGAGTGGTGAGTGGTAATATTATTAAAGGGAATGGACGCTAATACGATTATATTTTATTTACTGGCTGCCTTTATTTTAGGGAACGGGGTTTTGGCGATGACTACGCCGAAGATCTTCCGGGCAGCGATCTATTTATTATTCTCGCTCATCGGCGTAGCGGGACTGTATTTCTGGATGCATGTGGAGTTTGTGGCAGCCGTGCAGGTGATCGTCTATGTAGGCGGCATCGTGGTGCTGATCATCTTCTCCATCTTCCTGACACAACAAACGGGCAACGACATGCCCAAACCCTCCTGGCAGCGTATGTTATTCTCAGCGCTGGCGGTCATTTTTGGCGGGGCTTTCACCTATTCGCTTATCCTGGGCCATGGGTTTTCCGGCACAGCAGGTGACGCGTTCGATGTTTCCCCACAGCGCATCGGCGACCAGATGCTGGATTATCAGGATACGGGTTATGCGCTGCCATTTGAAGTGATCAGCATTCTGCTGCTGGCGGCCATGATCGGCTGTATCGTTATTGCCCTCAAATCCAAAACAGACGAAGCATGAATACCATCGGCATAGAACATATTTTATTCATCAGCACCGCGCTGTTCTTTATCGGTGTATACGGTCTGTTCACCCGCCGCAACATGATCACCATGCTCATGGCTGTGGAGTTGATCCTGAACAGCGTGAACATCAACTTTGTAGGGTTCAACAAATACCTGTATCCCGACCAGCTTGATGGAGTCTTCTTTACGATATTCATCATCGCCATTGCTGCAGCAGAAGCTGCCGTAGCGATCGCCATCATTATCCATATTTATCGCAACCACAGATCCATTGATGTTGTGGACAACGAAGAAATGAAATACTGAACCTGCACATGTACGATCTTAGCATCTGGATACCCCTGTTACCGCTTGCCGGATTTGCCATTATCGGGCTGTTCGGAAAAAAATATTTTGCCGCAGCCTCCGGCTGGATAGCCACTCTGCTGATCGGCGCCTCTGCGGTACTGTCCGTAATGACCGCCTTTACCTATTTCATTGCTGAAGGCACTACAGGTGGGGTTTATGCCCCTGTTATGGCCTTTGATCTGGAATGGCTGCAGTTCACCGATTCGCTTTCCATCAACATGGGTGTTCTGCTGGATCCGATCTCGGTGATGATGCTGGTGGTGGTCACCTTTGTGTCCCTAATGGTGCACATCTATTCGACAGGTTATATGAAGGGCGAGGAAAGGTATGCTACATTTTTCGCCTATCTCCAGTTATTCACCTTCAGTATGCTGGGTTTGGTATTGTCCGGCAATCTCTTTCAGATCTATATTTTCTGGGAGCTGGTTGGTGTATCCTCCTTCCTGCTGATCGGGTTCTATTTTGACAAACCGAGTGCCGTGGCCGCCAGTAAAAAGGCCTTCATTGTTACCCGTTTTGCCGATCTCTTCTTCCTGATAGGCATACTGATCGCAGGTGTGACTGCCGACACATTCGATTTCCAGTCCATGATCGCTCAGCTCACCTCACCGGAATTCCGTTCGACCTATACCGCCACCTTCCTTGGCTTCTCAGTTGTTACATGGGCACTCGCGCTGATCTTCATCGGTGGTGCGGGCAAGTCGGCCATGTTCCCGCTGCACATCTGGCTGCCGGATGCGATGGAAGGCCCTACACCGGTATCGGCCCTGATCCACGCAGCAACGATGGTAGTTGCCGGGGTTTTCCTGGTTGCCCGTTTGTTTCCGGTATTTGCCATCACCGGCAGTGGTGCCATAGAAGTGATCGCTTATATAGGAGCGTTCTCAGCCTTATTTGCCGCCATCATTGCCTGTACACAGACCGATATTAAACGCGTACTGGCCTACTCTACCATGAGCCAGATCGGATATATGATGTTTGCCCTGGGCGTGAGCACTGCAGCACATGATGCAGGATACACTGCCAGTATGTTCCATCTCTTCACACATGCTTTTTTCAAATCCCTGTTATTCCTCGGAGCAGGTGTAGTGATCCATGCCGTGCACAGCAACGACATGCAGGATATGGGCGGGCTCAGAAAATATTTACCGATCACACACCTGACTTTTTTGATCGGTTGTTTGGCCATTGCCGGTGTTCCGCCATTTGCCGGATTTTTCAGCAAGGAGGGCATCCTGCACGCCGCGCACGAAACACATCCCGACATTTATTACGTAGCCCTCATCACATCGGGACTTACGGCATTCTATATGTTCCGACTGTATTTCCGCATTTTCTGGAATAAGCCGGACATTGCACTGCATCATTTTCACGGCGAAGGTCACTGGTCCATGAAGCTGCCGCTCGTTATTCTCGGCGCGTTGTCGATAGTGGCCGGATTTGTGCCATTCGCATCCTATGTTACCGCAACCGGTGCGCCCGGAGAGATGCATACGGATATTCTTTTCAGCATAGCTCCGGTAACCCTCGGCCTCGCCGGTATCGGACTTGCCATGCTGTTCTATAAGCGTCAGAATTCCATGCCCGATCGACTGGCGCACAGCCTGAAAGGACTGTATACCTGGGCATACCACAAGTTCTATATCGATGAACTGTACGTATTTGTTACCAAGAAGATCATTTTCAATCTGATCGGCCGTCCGGCTGCCTGGATCGACAGAAATATTGTTGATGGCACGATGAACTTCATCGCCCTGATGACAACAGAAGTTTCTGACAGTATTAAAGAAATGCAGTCCGGAAAAGTACAGGCTTACGCTATGTATTTCTTTGCCGGGGTATTAGGATTGGGATTGATCTGTTTATATATATGGATGTAAGTCTTTGGCGGGATGGGGAGATGCTCACACCGCCGGGGATGAAAAAGTGTAGACACATATGAACCTGAATATATTATTGATCGCACCGCTGCTGACTGCCCTCGGCATCATGGCGGTGAACAGCCTGCCGCGGGTGCGCATGGTCGCACTGATCGGGGCGATCACACAATTAATACTGAGCATAGGCCTGTTCTTTGTTTTTTCCATGGAACGCAATGCCGGTAATGCCAGTCCTTACCTGTTCACACAAAGCCTCAATTGGTTTCCCAGCTGGAATATCCATTACAGCGTGGGTGTTGATGGCATTTCCGTGGCCATGATCCTGCTGACCGCATTTGTGGTGATGGCGGGCGTGCTGGTATCCTGGAAACAGGAAAAATGGTCGAAAGAATTCTTTCTGTTATTGACCCTGTTGAGTGCCGGTGCATACGGTTTCTTCATTTCGCTGGACCTGTTCACCATGTTCTTCTTTCTGGAAGTGGCCGTTATACCCAAGTTCCTGCTGATCGGTATTTGGGGTTCGGGTAAGAAAGAATATTCCGCCATGAAGCTTGCCCTGATGCTGATGGGCGGCAGTGCGCTGGTATTTGTAGGGTTGATCGGCACGTATTTCTGGGGCGGGCATTCCTTTGATATGGCATCCGGCGATATCGCTATGCCGGAGGAACAGCAACTGATCTTCTTCCCCTTTCTGTTTGCCGGCTTCGGGATCTTTACCGCCATGTTCCCATTCCACACCTGGGTGCCCGACGGACACTCCAGTGCACCAACAGCAGCATCTATGTTCCTGGCCGGTATCAGTATGAAACTCGGCGGTTATGGCTGCTTGCGCGCTGCGGTGTATTTAATGCCTGAGGCTGCGGCCATTTACCAACCCACTATCATAATCCTGTCAACGATCGCAATTGTATACGGAGCCTTTGCCACGCTGATGCAAACCGATCTGAAGTATATCAATGCCTATTCATCCGTGTCACACTGCGGGTTTGTATTACTGGGTATCGGGCTGCTCAATGAAACAGCCATTAACGGTGCCGTGCTGCAGATGGTTTCTCACGGATTAATGACGGCCCTGTTCTTCGCCGCCATCGGCATGGTGTACGAACGCACCCATACACGTTTGGTAAAAGATATCGGCGGCATCCTGAAGGTAATGCCATTCATAGGCACGGTATTCATTCTGGCCGGTTTGTGCTCACTGGGGTTGCCCGGACTGAGTGGTTTCGTTGCCGAAATGACCATATTTATGGGTGGATGGCAGGTGGATGTAGCCATGTATCGCATCGCCACGATACTTGCCTGTGCCAGCATCGTGATCACAGCCGTATATATTCTCCGCGCCGCAGGAAAGACCATGATGGGCCCTCTTGCCTCTGAAGAATATCATCTGTTCAAAGATGCGGCATGGAATGAGCGCACAGCTGCCTTCGTGCTGCTGGCCGGAATCCTGATCATGGGTATGGCGCCATTCATTTTAACCGATATGATCTACCCCGGCACCGCCGAACTGATGCAGCGCATCATCGGAGGTACTGTTATGCCAATGGAAACTGAATTATTAAAATAACCAGCCGTATGCCCGCACAGTTTTTTTCGATCATGCAATTTGAATGGACAGTATTACTCATACTGGTGATCATTCTGATACTCCGGCTGGGAAAAAAAATGCTCAGCACTGAATCCCTGTTGCTGACCATCAACGCCATGCTGGTGGTCAATCTGGTTGCCGGTTTCTTTAGCACGGGTGATGGCTATGTCTTTGGCGACATGTTCTATTCTGATGCCCTCGTTCGATTCCAAAAGAATATTTTGAACCTCGGTGTATTGATCATCTCCCTGCAATCGTATCAATGGCTCCGATCCCATGCCCATACTGCTGAATTCTACATGATCCTGCTAGCCTCCCTGCTGGGTATGTTCTTCATGATATCATCGCGCAACATGTTCATGTTGTATCTCAGCCTGGAGTTGTCTGCCATTCCACTGGCAGCGCTCGCCAACTTCGATCTGCATCTGCGCAGGAGTGGTGAAGCGGCAATGAAATTCATCATTTCCAGTGCCTTCTCCAGCGGTATATTACTCATGGGTATCTCACTGATCTATGGCGCTATCGGCAGTCTGAATTATGAACAGATCGGTTTACATATGACCGGTGAACCGCTCCTGATATTCGGGTTCATCTGCCTGTTCGCGGGATTCGCCTTTAAAATGTCGGCCGTGCCATTCCATTTGTGGACTGCGGATGTGTATGAAGGTGCACCTGTTGCCGTTACTTCGTACCTGAGCGTGATCAGCAAAGGCGCTGTGGTTTTTGTATTCATCACTGCATTATATCAGGTGTTCCGGAATATTTTCGAGACCTGGTATCAGGTATTGTTCCTGATCAGCGTGCTTACCATGATCACCGGTAACCTGTTCGCTATCCGCCAGCAGAACATCAAGCGATTCCTGGCCTTCTCATCCATTGCACAGATCGGTTTCATTCTCATCGGTATCAGCGGAAACACCCCCGATGGCACTGCTGCTTCCGTCTATTTTATTCTGATCTATATCTTCAGCAACCTGGCCGCTTTCGGGGTCATCAGCCTGGTGAGCAGCGCCACGGGCAGAGAGAACATAGACGATTATCGCGGATTTTATTCCAGTAATCCACTGCTCGCATGGGTCCTTACACTGGCTTTATTCTCCCTGGCCGGTATTCCGCCGACAGCGGGATTCTTTGGTAAATTCTTTCTGCTGATGTCCGGCGCGGCCCGCGATAACAACCCGCTCATCATCATTGCCGCTTTGAATATGATCGTTTCGCTGTATTACTACCTGCGCGTGGTGAAAGCCATGTTCATGGATGAGCAACCGCAACCGATCCAGAAATTACATCCCGGCTGGATGCCTGCTGCTGCCTACATCATTTGTGTCATCGGCATGCTGGCCACCGGCCTTATCGGAGGCGCCTATGAATACATCGCCTCTATCGTGCAAATGCCAATACTTTCCATCCCATCTATATTCTAACTATCATGGCGATCAATCAGAATCATCTTTTCGACGACCTGGATGGAGTAAAGTGTGCCATCGTGGAGAAAAATGCTGCACCTGCGCGTGTCGATTTTTTAAGAGCCTTGCTTGAGCACAACGGATTTACCGTAGTGGTGATCCCCTCCCCGCCACCCAAGGGCGCGGCACCACCGGCTGAGGGAGAGACCCCGCCGCCGCCCACTTCTTTTACTGTCGGCGTCACTGATGTAACCTTCAATCCTACCAATGCCATATTCGGTCGGTTACTGCGAACACCTTCCGGACAGGTGGTAACACTGGCTTACTGGCAGCAGAAGGAAGCCGTTGCACATGACGATATACCCTATTTCGAGCGCAAACGCTGAGTCACTCCTTCCAAAGACCATTGTGCAGGGTGGCGGTCAGCAATACTGCCGTCTATGATCTGTAATTCACGGTCCGTTTCCTAAGGGGACTTCGTCGATATGTGTAAATTTGCAGGCTATGAAAATTTCCTGGAAATGGCTGAATGAGATACTGCCCATGCCCATCGGCGTAGATGAGGCCTCCGTTCTGTTGACCGATATCGGTCTGGAGGTAGAATCCGTTACACCGTATGCCAGCATAAAAGGCGGGCTCAAGGGGCTGGTCACCGGCCAGGTCATGACCTGCGAAAAACACCCGGATGCCGATAAACTCAAACTGACAACAGTAGACATCGGGAGCGGCGAATTGCTGCATATCGTTTGCGGTGCGCCAAATGTGGCGGCCGGACAAAAGGTGATCGTAGCACCCATCGGCACCACCATCCATCCGGTGCAGGGCGAACCATTCACCATTAAAAAGGCAAAGATCCGCGGTCAGGAAAGTCAGGGGATGTTGTGTGCAGAGGATGAGATCGGACTGGGAGAATCACATGCCGGATTGACATTGTTACCTGACGACACACCGATTGGCAAACCGGTTGCAGAGTTGTTCGATGTCTATGATGATCATATCATTGAGATAGGGCTCACCGCCAATCATGCCGATGCGAACAGTCATATCGGTACAGCGCGAGAATTACGCGCAGCACTGCTGTGCAGACACCAGATCACCACTACCCTGAACATTCCTGCATCATCTCAATCGTTCACCGTGAACATGCATGCACCGGCCATTCAGGTGGAGGTACAGGATACGGCATGTCCGAGGTATTCAGGGGTGCTGATCCATAATATTTCTGTCGGCCCATCACCCGCCTGGCTGCAAAATCTGCTGAAAGCGGTCGGGATGCGACCGATCAACAATGTGGTGGACATCACCAATTACATCCTCCATTTATTCGGCCAACCGCTTCATGCCTTTGATGCCGATGCCATACAGGGAAATAAGATCTTGGTAAAAAAATTACCTGCGGGCGCATCTTTTACCACACTGGATGGAAAGGAGCGCAAACTGACTGCAGATGATCTGATGATCTGTGATACACAGGGAGGCATGTGTATAGCCGGTGTTTACGGAGGTTTGCATTCAGGTGTAACGGATGCGACCAAGAACATCTTTCTGGAAAGCGCCTATTTCGATCCCGGTCACATTCGCCGCACCGAATCCAAACACGGATTAAAAACAGATGCCTCTGCGCGTTTCGCGAAAGGCACAGACCCGGAAATGACCGTTTCTGCACTTCAGGTTGCCGCCAGTCTGATCCTCGAACTGTGCGGTGGATCCGTGGCAGGTGACATTCTGGATATCTATCCGGTTCCCCTTCCACATCAGTCCGTTAATCTCCGACTCAGTAGATTGGAGTCTATCAGCTCCATCCACATCCCAGAGCAAACTGTGCGACAGATACTGGAGTCGTTGCAGATCCGTATTGACGGTAAAACCGGAGACACTCTGCATACCGCAGTACCAGCCTATAAAAATGATGTTACGCGCGAGATCGATCTGATCGAGGAAGTATTGCGCATGTATGGGTTTAACAACATCCCCGTACCCGGCTCCGTTCGCACGCCTTATCTGGTCAGTCCGAAACCTGATCGGGAGAAGGTAAAGCTGGATACCATCAATTATCTGGTTGCCAGAGGCGCCTATGAAATAGCCACCAATGCCATCTCACGGTCTAAATACACCCAACAATATTTACCCCTGCTCGCAGATAAGCAGGTAATGCTGTTGAACTCACTGAATGCGGAGTTGGACGCCATGCGTTCGACAATGGCATTTACCGGACTGGAGGTGATCGCTTATAATCACAGCCACAAGCAAAGCGATCTTAATATGTTTGAATTCGGCCGTGTGTATAGCACCGAAGGCGGCCGGTTCACAGAACGCGAAACCCTTGCCCTGTATAGAACCGGTAACGCATATAGCGAAACATGGCGCATGCAGCAGCGGAAGACAGACCTGTTCGACCTGAAGGCATTTGCGGGCGACCTGCTATCGCGGATGGGTGTGCAGGCCGAGTGGAAGGAAACAGAGCATCCGCTTTCCCCACTATTCACCAATGCCATTTGCATCACAGAAGGTAAGACGGTTATTGGTATTGCCGGTATCATCCGATCCGACATCACTGACAACTTTGGCATTCGCCAGCCCGTATTGTATGCCGAACTGGATTGGCAATCGATGCTGGACAAAATGGCCAAACGTACCGTTCTGTTTAAGGAGATACCCAAATACCCGGAAGTGCGCAGAGATCTGGCCCTGATCCTGGACAAACAGGTAAGCTATGGCATGATCGAATCCATTGCCCGTCAGGAAGGCCGGGATCTGCTCCGCCAGGTGAATCTCTTTGATGTTTTCGAAGGAGAGCAGCTGGCCGGTAAGAAAAGCTATGCCATCGGACTTACTTTCAGCGATCCATCCAGAACATTGACGGATGCCGATGTTGATGGTGTCATGCAGCAATTGATGCTGCGATACGAAAAAGAGCTGCAGGCCGTGATCCGAAAGTAAAAAAGTGCTACATTCGTCAGCAGTTCGCTCATTACTATGCAAAACGCCGGAACCACACACGAAAGGCTTCAATTGTTAAAGGCCAACCTGGATCGCCTCCTGCGGAGTTACCAGGCTGTGCAGCGGGAGAACGACCTGCTGAAGCAGCAATTGGACACCCTGCGCAAGGCGGTGAGCGACAAGAATAAAAAGATCGAGGGCCTGGAGCAGCAGATGGAGTTGCAGCGCACGGCCGCCGCTGTGGCCGGGAACGCGCAGTCTGAGGATGCCGGAGCCGAAAGGGAGGCCATGCGGAAGCGGATCAATGAGCTGATCAAAGAGGTAGACCAGTGCATCGCCCTGTTGAACGAGTAGTCCCCTCCCCCTTTTCATAATCTTTCCTTAACTTTAGTCCCTATTGGACTAAAACCGTATTGCAATTAACCCTGATGGAATCTGAGGAAAGCAAGTTGTTGAATATACATGTTACGATTTGCGACAGGCCTTACAGGCTGAAGGTGCGCCCTGAGGAAGAAGAACATGTGCGAAAGGCGGCGCGTACCATTGCCGAGAAAATAAAGGAACTCCAAAGTCAGTTTGCCGGAAGCGATAAACAGGATTACCTGGCTATGTTATTATTGACCGCGATGGTAGAACAGCTTGGAGCACATAAAGAACCGATCACAACCGGACAGGACGCCGCTCTGGATGCAGCCCTGGACGCGCTGAACCAGCAGTTGGCAGAAGCCCTGCAATCCTGATCAGTTCACCCCCTGTCCCTCATATCCCAATTGACGTATTGCATACGACGGCGTCCGTCATCATAAATCGACAACTATGAACGAAACCGTCATCTATGCCATCATTGGCGTTGTAGCGCTGCTGGCAGGTATTTTTGGAGGGCGTCTGCTTTTTGCCCCCTCCCGGAACCAGCTAGCCCTGGCCAACAAGGAGGCCGAAGAGATCATCGCACTGGCCAAAAAGGATGCTGAAATTATCCTGACCAAAAGTAAAACCGAGGCTGATGCCTACAAAAAAGACCGTTCTCTGGAGCTGAAGGATCAAATGATCCAGCAAAAGGCCGAAGTGGAAAAAGAACGCCAGCAGAAGGTCGCCAAAGTGGAAGAACATGAAATGCGCCTCAAGCAGCGCGAGTCTCAACTTGGTCAACAGCAGCAGCAGGTTGCCAAAAAAGATGCTGAGCTCAATAATCTGCGCGACACCCTGAACAAACAGCTCGAGGCCGTAAATATCAAGAAAGCGGAGGTGGACAAGGCCTATGAGACCCACATCCGCAAATTAGAGGATGTAGCCAAGCTCAGCGCCGATCAGGCCCGCAATGAACTGATGGAAGCGCTGAAAGATGAAGCCCGGAATAAGGCTATGGCGCACATCAAGGAGATCGTGGAAGAGGCTAAACTCAAAGCGAACAAAGAGGCCAAAAAGATCATCCTGCAAACCATTCAACGCACCGCAGCTGAGCAGGCTATTGAAAATTCCGTGTCTGTATTCAATCTGGACAGCGATGACCAAAAAGGACAGATCATCGGACGTGAAGGCCGCAACATCCGTGCACTGGAATCAGCTACCGGAGTGGAATTCATTGTGGACGATACCCCGGAGACCATCATCATTTCCGGATTTGACCCTGTACGCAGGGAAGTAGCGCGCCTCAGTCTGCAGAGACTGGTTGCCGATGGACGTATCCACCCCGCACGTATTGAGGAAGTGGTGGCCAAAACCAAGAAGCAGATGGAGGAGCACATCATGGAGATCGGTGAACGTACAGTGATCGAACTGGGTGTTACCGGCCTGCATGCAGAACTCATCCGCATGGTTGGCCGCATGCGCTTCCGTTCCTCTTATGGACAAAACCTCCTGCAGCACTCCCGCGAAGTAGCCAATCTTTGCGCGATCATGGCAGCAGAACTGGGATTGAATCCTAAAATGGCCAAACGCGCCGGTTTACTGCACGACATCGGAAAAGTACCGGAGGAGGAAAGTGAACTCAGCCACGCTTTATTAGGTGCGAAGTTGTGTGAGAAATACGGTGAACATCCCGCTATTGTGAATGCGGTCGGTGCACACCATGATGAAATAGAGATGCAGTATGTGATCTCACCTATTGTACAGGCTTGTGATGCCATCAGCGGTGCCCGTCCGGGTGCCCGCAGAGAGATCCTCGAGAGCTACCTCAAGCGCATCAAGGAAATGGAAAGTCTGGCATTGGCCCATGATGGTGTAGAAAAAGCTTATGCCATCCAGGCCGGTCGTGAATTACGTGTGATCGTTGAATCAGAGAAGGTAGACGACAAGCGCGCCGAGGATCTGTCATTCAGCATCGCGCAAAAGATCCAGGACGAAATGCAATATCCCGGCCACATCAAAGTAACCGTGATCCGCGAAAAGCGCGCGATCAGCTTTGCGAAGTGACCTGTATTTGATCGTAATAAAAAAGGAGATGTGGTACACATCTCCTTTTTTTTATGCCGTGGCGGCTCAATTCCACATATAGGACAGCCGGACAGAAAACCTTGGTTCAAGGTGCACCTCTGTATCATAATGAGACAGCACCGGAATGTCGGCCTGCACACCCATGACCCATGTGTTCAGGGCACATTCCAATCCGGCTCCGGTAAACCAGGCATAGCCGGTCGTACCTTCCTGCAGGTATCCGTGATAGGTATCACCGGCCACAAACTCAGCGGAGACACCACCATACGGAAGCAGCGAATAAGCAGGTTTTTTGATCAGATAACCGGCAGTACAATTTGCCGATTGCTGTAAACCGAACTTATATTCCACCTGATTCATGGTATGATACCGGATCGCATAATCCAGCGTTACGGAAGTATTTGTGAATCGGCCTCTGAGCCGAGCCCCGCTGATCACATCAAAGCTACCTGAGCCGGGTGATATTGCCGCGGGGATATCCTCCTCACGAAATCCGGTATTGAACCGGCCGGTAGGCAGTTCTACCCCACCCCGCACACTCAAGGTGTATTTGTTCCTCGCCATCATACTATCCTGATTGGTATATAGAATGTAGTTGGCGACAGCCCCTATATCACCTACACCGGACAGCTGGTACAGATCCTCTTCATGACTGAAGGTATTGAAGCGAACCGGAACAAAGGCCGTAACATGCAACTTTGGCGTTATACCAAAAGCAGCGGCAAGATCCATACTCAGTGATGTAGAACTTACATACTGGTGTGCATCCGCCCACATATGACTGTATCCGGTGCGTAGCATCACAAAATTCCGGGTAGAAAAAACACTGAGATCATTAAATGATCCTGCAGCGCTGCAGGCACACTGATCACAAGCCCTTGCGCAAAAGGGAAGACATAGGGCCAGGCAGGTGGCACTGACTAGGATGATCCTTTTCATAGGTCAGGGATTGATCTCAAAATGCACTTCCTCGGTGATTCTGTTGTCATAGCTGGACTCCCAGGCACTTACTTCGAAATGACACATACTGGGGTTCACAACAGCCAGTATGGGATGGTCATGATAGGTGAAATAATCCTGTGAAGTAGTGGTAGAATAATACCACATCGTATCACCTGTGGTCATATTATGCACCAGCATTTCGATATTACCTATCGGCAGGGTACCCTCAATATCCACTTCGATATGGAATTCCCCCCCAGAGGTATACATACCACCCTCCTCTGGTTCAACAATGGTAAAAATAACACCATAATCAGGCTGTTCATTGTCATTATTACAAGACACTAAAGTAAACAGACATACCCCTGCCAATACATATAATAGTTTCATAGTAGTAAAATGTTGTTGAAAAATTAAAAAAGATGTGTTTCGCGGAATCAGGCTGCGCACATCATTTTAGGAGGACAATAAACCAATGGCACAAATTCATTGGATGTCATTGTAAACTCACCCGACCACGCACTACAAAGCGTTATACAGTCTGAAATGGAAGCAGCAGCCGGTGATAACAAATGCGGAGATAGCGTCCAAACTGTATTCTGCCTTCGGTCGGAAGTTTGATTGTCACCGGAGACCGGCATATCCTTCTTCAATTCTTTCTCGAGATAACAATGCCCCTGACAATTAGATGCAGGATCGTACTTATTCTCGCATAGTGTAGAAGCGATCCATTCCCGATGCATAGTATAGCCGGTCAAGGCAGCGAAAGGAGAAAGAAGTCCTACCACATAACAAAACAGCAATCCTATGGTGATCAGGCGACGCAACACCGATTCATTTGCACAAAGATAAAAGAACGGTTAGCCGGAAAACTATGACCTAGGTCATCATTTACAAATATTTAAGAATTTGTCTAAACAAAAAAATAGGCATGTCCGGAGACATGCCCATTGTATTGGCATCAGAAAAATCACTTATTTAGGCAAAGCCACTTTATCGATCACATGTATGACACCATTACTCTGGTATACATCATACACGCTTACATTGATGAGATTACCGTTCTCGTCCTTCAGCTGGATGTTATGCTTTCCATTCATCATGGCGGTAAGTTTACCTCCGCTGACGGTTGACAGGGTTGCGGATCCTTTTCCTTCTTTGATCAACTTGGCAATTGCCTCAAAGTCATACAAGCCGGACAGCACATGGTAGGTAAGCACACCGGTCAGTTTCTGTTTGTTCTCCGGTTTAAGGAGTGTTTCCACTGTACCTGCGGGGAGATTTTCAAAAGCATCGTTAACCGGTGCAAAGACCGTAAATGGACCGGCCCCCTGCAGGGTTTCAACCAATCCTGCAGCTTTAACTGCTGCTACCAGCGTGGTATGATCCTTTGAATTAACCGCATTGCTGATGATATCCTTTTGCGGGAACATCGCCTCTCCACCAACGAAAGTGGTTTGAGCGGTAAGCACTGAGCTGCCCATCAGCATGGCAGCATAAAGGAAAATGGTAAGTCGTTTCATATCTGTTGTTTTTTGTTTGTTGATATGCCCAACTTACGTGTACAGATCACCGGATGGTTTTCCGGATAGGAAAATTATATTTCTACAGACCTTAAAACCAAAGGCCGCAAACTTACGTATGCGGCCTTTCAGTATTTTATTGGCAGTTGGATCACTTCATCTTTGCATGCTTTAACACCTTAGCTTCGATATAGAAGATGATCTCTTCAGCGATATTCTTTAACTGATCTCCGATACGCTCCAGTTTGCGAATGATCGAGATCAGGTAAAGTGCATCCTTGATCTTACCTGCATCACCATGCATGGCCTCCGTGAGGTTGTTGATCGCCTCCAGATTGATATGATCCAGGTAGTCATCACTTTTAAAGATACGTCTTGCCAGGGCGGTATCTTCTTTCTCGAATGCCTCATGCACTTCCTTGAGCATACGAACGGCAGCCTCAAACATGGGTATGATATTGCTTTCTTCCATCAACTGACGGTCAAAAGCTGTTTGCGATTCGTTGATATACTTGCTGATACCTTCTGCGATATCCCCTATCCGCTCCAGATTATTATTGATCTTCAGGGCGGCCAATACAAACCGGAGGTCGATCGCCACCGGCGAATACAAGGCAATGAAGTTTTCAGCAACCCTATCGATCTGTAATTCCTGTCCGTTCACCCGCTTCTCGATCTGGATCACCTCACTGGCCAGGTCCTTATCAAAGCGTTCGAGCGCTTCTTTGGATTTCATGAGTTGCATGGACACCAGGTCGAACATCTGTTCGAGGGCATGCTTGATATTATGAATGGGATTATCGATCTGTGACATATCCTGTATTCGCGTTTAAGTGAAATTCGTTGGTCGGATCACCCGAAGCGGCCGGTGATATAACTTTGTGTCTTCTCTTCCTTGGGGTTGGTGAAAATGTTCACTGTTTTATCGAATTCGATCAGCTCGCCCAAATAAAAGAAAGCTGTTCTATCGCTGATCCTCGCCGCCTGTTGCATATTATGGGTAACGATCACGATGGTATAATGGTTCTTCAGTTCGAGGATCAATTCCTCGATCTTGGCTGTGGATATCGGATCCAGAGCACTCGCCGGTTCATCCATCAGGATCATGGTAGGCTTTACAGCCAGAGTGCGTGCAATACAGAGGCGCTGCTGCTGCCCGCCGGATAAAGCCAAAGCAGACTTCTTCAGGTTGTCCTTTACCTCATCCCACAATGCCGCCTGACGCAAAGAAGTTTCGCATGCCTCCTCCAACAAACGCCTGTCATTGATACCCTGGATCTGCAGCCCGTAAACCACATTATCGAATATGGATTTTGGGAACGGGTTTGGTTTCTGGAATACCATACCCACCTCTTTTCGCAGCTCCTCCACGAGGACGCGTTTACCATATATATTACGGCCATCAATTGTGATCTCACCACCCATGTGGAAACCTTCGATGTAATCGTTCATGCGATTGAATAATCGAAGGAAGGTCGATTTTCCGCATCCGGACGGGCCAATGAAAGCAGTGACCGTATTGGGCCGAATGGACATAGACACGTTCTTCAGCGCATGGAATCCACCATACCAGACGTGTACTTCGTGCGCTGTCAGTTTATTGCTCATACCGTAAACTTACCATTTTACTTTTCTCTGCCACCTCGACCGCAAATAAATGGCAATGCCATTCATGAGGAAAGTGACGATTAACAAAATTATGATCGCAGCCGCCGCATTAGTGGCAAACTCTTTCTCCGGTCTGCTCACCCAGTTGAATATCTGCATCGGCAGCACCGAATAGTGATCCATAGGTGATGAGGGAGCGATCGTCACGTAGGTCAGCGCGCCAACGAGGATCAAAGGAGCGGTTTCTCCGATGGCTCTTGACAAGGCCAGGATCACACCGGTGACGATACCGCCGCTTGCCGCGGGTAATACCTGCCGTGAAATGGTTTGCCATTTGGTGGCACCGAGGGCAAAACTGGCTTCACGGAGTGTTTTGGGCACAGCCTTGAGCGCTTCACGTGTCGCTACAATAATGATGGGCAGGATCAGCAATGATAAGGTCAGCGCACCGGCGATCACACTCGTGCCCAGCGCCGCCGTGCGCACAAACACCTGCAATCCCAAAATGCCATAAATGATCGATGGTACACCGGCCAGGTTGGTAATGTTGATCTCCAGGATAGAGGCCAGGCGTGACCGCTTGCCGTATTCTTCCAGATAAATGCCTGCTGCTATACCCACCGGAATGGCGATCAGCGCAGTCAGCAGCAATATCCACAGGGTTCCCATCAGGGCAATATAGATGCCGGCTTTTTCGGCTTTACGCGAAGGGAGGCTGGTGATGAAATCCCAGTTGATCCGGCCGGCGCCATCTGCGATGATGTTGACCAGAAAAACACCCAGCATGACAATACCAATGAGTGTGCACAGGATGGCCCATACCATAAAGAGCTTGTCAATTATCCGGTTCGAACTTCTGCGCATCTTATTCGTACTTATGTTGGAATTTGCGTTTTACCCTTGCGGAAATAGTATTGAGAATGAATGTAAACACAAATAAGGTGATACCTGCGGCAAAGATGGAACGGAATTCAACAGAATTCTGCTCGACATCCCCCATACTAACCTGTACAATATAGGTTGTGATGGTCTGCACGGGCACCAGGGGGTCAAAGGTCAGTCGCGGCTGCTGACCGGCGGCTACCGCTACGATCATAGTTTCACCGATGGCGCGGGAAATGGCCAGGATGACTGACACGATGATCCCGGAAGAAGCTGCAGGAATGAGCACACGAAATGCCGTTTGGAACCGCGTAGCCCCCATGCCATAACTTGCTTCACGCAGTGACCGCGGCACGGCATACAGCGCATCTTCGCTCATGGAGGAAATGAACGGGATGATCATGATACCCATAACGATCCCGGGTGAAAGGGAATTGAAACCCGCGAGTCCGGGAATAAAACCCTGCAGGAAGGGGGTGACAACGGTAAGCGCAAAAAAACCATACACAACGGTTGGTATTGCTGCCAATATCTCCAGTACGGGTTTGATGATCAGGCGCACCCTCGGATGCGCATACTCATTCAAATAAACGGCAATACTCAGCCCGATAGGCAATGCAACCAATATGGCTATCAGCGAGGTAAGTAGCGTACCGCTGACCAGCGCCATGATACCATAATGCTTATCATCGAAAAGTGGTGTCCACTGTGTATCGGTCAAAAAATCGATCACTGAAACCTCACTGAAGAACGCGACTGACTCGATGACGAGTACCAATAAAATGCCAATTGTGGTGAGTATGGTCAACCCACCACAAAAGGCTAATATTGCTTCTATTATTTTTTCCCTGCGCTTCATGTCTGTTCTTCATTAGGGCGTTCTTCACCCCGGATGCAGGATCACTCAGCTGCAGGCGTATCGAATGCAGCCAGTTTGGTTTGCATTTCGTTATACAGCTCAGCTTTGAGCGGCACATAACCTACTTCTTTGCTGAGTGTTTCTACATTATCGAGGTAGAAATGCAGGAATGCTAATACTTCAGGTCGTGTCACTGACTTTTCATTTATATAAATATAGAGTGGGCGTGACAGTGGTGAATACGTATTATTTAACACGGTTTCCATTGTTGGAATAATTCCTCCGTTGTTATCGTCAACCGGCACGATCTTCAGCTTGTCCCGGTTATTCTCATAATACGACATACCGAAATACCCGAGGGCACCCTCGTCGCCGGCGATACCATTCACCAGGGTATTGTCGTCCTCGTTGGCATTATAGTCGCCACGGCTATCACCCTTTTTACCACAAATTGCCTCCGTAAAGTATTCATAGGTGCCAGAGGCCGTTCCCGGGCCATACAGGTGGATCTCTTTATTTGGCCACTCGGGGCGCACCTGATTCCAGGTATTGATCTTGCCCTGGGCAGCTGACTCCCATATCATTTTGAGCTCGGCAACGGTGATCTTGTCTACCCATGTATTCTTGGGGTTCACCATGACTGCAAGGCCGTCGAACGCGATCTCCAGCTCCAGATACCTGATACCGGCCGAGTCGCAGGCAGCCTTCTCGCTATCCTTGATCGGGCGGGAAGCATTGCAGATATCGATCTCGCCGCGGCTGAACTTCTTCATACCGCCACCGGTTCCGCTTTCCCCCAGGGCCACATTCACATCAGGCTGCACAGCCCTGAACTCTTCAGCTACCGCCTCGCTAATGGGGTAAACCGTGCTGGACCCGTCAATGGTAATGGTTCCGGACAAGGCAGCACCATCGGCGCTCCCGCCTTTATTGCCGCCACAGGAGCTCAGGCCTACTATAGCAGCCACTCCTATCATCATGCTAATGCTTTTGAACATCTTTTGGTATTTTCGATGCGAAGCTACCCCTGCAATATTAACCCAATGTTAACTCTCGATTAAGATAATACTATTTATACAATTTCTTAAGAGACGGGCCGGCCCAAACCCCAATAAAACTCTGATATTCTTAATTTTAGATTAATTTTACCCGCGGTTAATACCTAATCAACTTATTCATCACATTAAAGACTTACCCATGTCGATCGACAGAGTACTCCGCTTTTTCCAGCCCAAGGACAATACCTTTTATCCGTTGTTTGACAAAGCAGCAGATAACATTGTGCATATTGCTGATCTCTTAAATAAGGTTGTTCAGGAAAAGGATCAACAAAAAAGAGAAGAGCTGATCCGCGAGATCGAAAATGTGGAACACATTGGAGATGAGATCACCCATGAAGTATTAAATAATCTGAATACTGTATTTATCACGCCTTTCGACAGAGAGGATATACACGCCCTGATCACCTCCATTGATGACGTTGCCGACCACGTGAAGGATGCCGCTCTGCGCATACGTTTATTTAAGCCGCAGACACTGCCGTCCGGCATTATTAAGATGTCAGACCTGATCTGCCACGGGACCATTGAGGTAAAGAAGGCAATGAAAGAACTGCATGATGTGCGCAACCTCGGCAAGCTGAAAAAGCTCATCATCGATATCAATAACGTGGAGAACCAGGCGGATGCCGTATTTGAGTTGGCCATGACCGATCTGTTTGCCAATGAGAAAGATCCGATCGAGATCATCAAGATCAAAGATATCATAGCCAAGATGGAAAGCGCAACCGACAGATGCGAAGACATTGCCAATGTGATCGAATCTATCATCGTAAAAACCACTTGATGTATGTTTGGTATCGAGTGGATCATCATCATAACCATTTTACTGGCACTGGTATTCGACTTTATTAATGGCGCGAATGACGCCGCGAATTCCATATCAACGATCGTAGCAACCCGGGTGTTGAGCCCCACTACTGCAGTGATCTGGGCAGCATTTTTCAATTTCGCAGCCTTATTTGTATTTCATAACACCGAGGTGTCCAAGACCATGTCGCGGGGTGTGATCGAAAAGAGTGTGGTGGATGGTGACAACTATTTCATTCTGTGTTCACTGTTGGGTGCAATTGTGTGGGGTTGGCTATGTACCAGATTCGGTATGCCCATCAGTTTATCGCACACCCTCATCGGTGGCTTAGTCGGACCCGCTTTAGTAAAAGTCGGGCCTGATGCTCTGTTATGGTTTGAACCTGACAATAAAGGATTGGGCTGGATCTTTATTTTCATTTTCCTGGCCCCATTGATCGGACTTGTATTAGCGTATACGCTTCAAATACTCACCTTCTGGGCATTTCGATTTGCCAAGCCCCGAAAGGTGAATGGTTTCTTTCAATTCATGCAGTTGGCATCTTCTGCTGCTTTTAGCCTTGGTCACGGAAGTAATGATGCTCAGAAAACTGCCGGGATCATCATCTTATTGTTAGCGTCCACCGGTGATGTGAATATTGATGCGCCGCCGCAATGGATCTTTGTGATGAGTTATACAGTCATCGGTCTTGGAACGCTGATAGGTGGTTGGCGCGTAGTTAAAACCATGGGGCACAATCTCACTCCATTAAAGCCGATGGGTGGGTTCTGTGCTGAAACAGCCGGTGCGATCACGTTATTCGGTACCGCCTCCCTGGGTATTCCGGCCTCCACCACGCATACCATCACCGGTGCTATCATGGGTGTGGGTTCTGCGAAACGAGTAAGTGCCGTGCGCTGGAGTGTTGCCGCAAAGATCGTATGGGCATGGCTGCTGACCATCCCGGCCACCATCCTCATGAGTGGATTGATCTATTGGATCATCACCTTCTTTGTCTGATCAGAATCGGATACCCTTGAGGACGTCAGGTAGCAAGAGTTGACTTGTTGCCACAATGGTGCCATCGGTGTAAGTACGCTCACCCCGGAAATTCACAGCCACTCCGCCCGCCTGTTGCACGATCAACACGCCTGCTGCAATATCCCAGATATTCAGAAAGCCTTCGTAGTAGACATCCAGTCGGCCACAGGCTACATAACACAGATCCGTTGCCGCTGTGCCCAGTCTGCGAATGTCGCGACCGTGATCTAAAAAATATTTTAAAGTATCTGCTATTGCGCGGGTTCTTGCATCATGCCTGATATAAGGGAAACCGGTGGCTATGAGTGCATCAGACAACCCTGCGCAATCAGAAATACGGATCACTTCCCCGTTACAATAAGCCTGTGATCCCTCCCATGCATAGAACATTTCATCATGGGCAACCTCATATACAACACCCAATATGATCTCTTGCTCCCGCTGCAATGCGATACTGATGCTATACACAGGGATACCATGCACATAATTCATGGTTCCATCCAACGGATCGATTATCCATTTATAGGTGCGTTCCACCTGTTCAATGGTGTTTTCTTCGGTTATAAAAGCAGCTTCAGGGAATATTGCTGTTAATGCCTGCACCAGGGTTCTTTCAGCCTGCATATCCACTGCCGTCACAAAGTCACGCACACCCTTCTTTGCGATGGAAACCTCGTTGAATCTCCTTCGCTGTTCGCGCATATAATCGCCGACCGGTCGCACGGCAGCGATCACCTGTTCGCATAGCCTTTCGAGATCCGGTGATATATTATTTGTCATGTTGTCGTTTTGCTACACGTTTCATCCAGCGATCACGCAGGCGATATACCCATGCAGTGATCAATATTGCCGCCGACATCCACAACGCGATGCGTGCCAGATAATCGCCATGTTCGGTGTAAAAGGTTAAGTCTGTATTTACCGGCAATGCGGCTGAAATAACGGCGTCAGTGCGCCAATCTGTTGCCTGGGAGATATTGCCTTTTTGATCGATGAAGCACGAAATACCTGTGTTGGCCGATCTGGCCAGACTACGACGCGTTTCAATGCTGCGCAAACTGGCATACATGCAATGCTGCCTGTAGCCACCTGTATCGCCCCACCAGCCATCATTGGTAATAATGCCTATGATGCCGGCCCCTTTTTTTACATAGTCGCTGACGTATTCTCCAAATACACTTTCGTAACATATCACGGGCGCTATGCCAATCTTTTGCTCATTGAAAAAAACGGTCCTCTCCTTTTGTATGCCCAAACTACCGGATATCCCGCCCAGATCTATTGTAAGCCTGTTCAACAAGGCGAGTTGCTCCGGGTACGGCATGCGTTCGACCCCGGGAACAAGTTTAGACTTGTGATAATAGGCTATGGGGCCATTATGGTTTAACGCCAGCGCTGTATTATAAACATCAAACAGCAGCGTATCCGGAACACCGGGGCCCTGTTGATTCAAAATATATTTTCTGGCGGTGGCAGTAGCTTCATCTGCATTCCGGAACCGTTCAAAGCCATTGATACCGATGATACAGGTGAGTCCGGGAAAACTGTCTATAGCTTTCTGAATATCCCGAACCGGTCGCTCCGTCCGCAAGCGATCAAGCCAAATATCATCCTGAATGGCTGTTTCCGGCCACAGCAGGAAATCGGTGCTGTCATCCACACCTTTGAATGACCAATCCAGCATCTTTTCCATTTGCACCCTGTAGGGTACGGTGAATTTTTCCGTGTATGGGTCGAAATTGGGTTGCAACACGGTTACCTGCACCGGGTCACCTTTTTCTACATAATGCTTGTATTGCCAGAGGGAAACCCCGATTGGCATGATGATACAGATAAACACTATAGCGGTTCCACGTATCATTGCGCCGGCGCTCTTTTGAGCCGGGTATCTTTCGGGATACAGTAAGCGTTTACACACGCTCAATACCAACAGATTCACCAAAAGGATCCACAGTGTTCCGCCGAAAACACCTGTATAGCTATACCATTGCACCCATTGATACTTAGCTGCAAACACATTACCCAGCGTTAACCAGGGCCAGGTGAGTTCCCATCGAAGGTGGATATATTCAAAGCTCATCCAAAAGGCCACCAAGGCAAGATAGCCGGCCTGATCGCCAAACCGCAGGCGAATTCTGCGGGAGGCCATGAATGGCACCGACATCAGCGCCGGATTGGCCATACACGCGAATATGCCCCCAATAAGACTGGCGTTGGACACCCACCAGGTAGTAGACACATTCCAGACCAACAGTCCGAGGTACACTGCCAGCCAAACCTTAAGACCGGTGAACTTCCTGAATCGGGCTGTTATGGCTTCATCTGCCAAGAATAACGGGACCAAGCCAATAAATACGGGTAGTGCTGTCGGTAAAGGAGGCCACGCAGACCACATCAGGAGGCCCGACAATATGGGTAAACCGGCAAAAAGCAACCAGGGACTATTCACTCGCATACCTGAATCAACGGCATGAAGATACACGATTCCGGGGAGGTGGGATTGCTCCCGGTGCAATAGACAGTGCCCCGGTTGACATTTAGATGCCGGAATATTGAGGACTCTGCCGTAAAGGCATAACTTTGCAATGTTAACGTATGGTAAAGATCGGAGTATTGGGGGCAGGGCATTTGGGCAAGATCCACCTGAAGCTGCTCAAAGGGATTCCAACGGCTGACCTGGTCGGATTTTATGATCCATCAGATACCAATGCCGCGACTGTGACCGAGCAACTCGGTATTACACGTTATTCCACCATGCACAAGCTGATCGATGCCTGCGATGCGGTGGTCATCGTCACTCCGACTGTTTCGCACTACGAATGTGCCCGGGCGGCCATCAAAAAGGCCAGACATGTGTTCATCGAAAAGCCGCTGGCCAATACCGTGCACGAAGCCAAATCGCTGGTAGCACTGGCACATGAAGCGCAAGTAAAGGCTCAGGTAGGCCACGTAGAGCGCTTTAACCCGGCATTTCTTGCCCTGCAGGGGCAGCCGCTACAGCCGATGTTCATTGAGTCACATCGCCTGTCTACCTTCAATCCCAGAGGAACGGATGTTTCGGTAGTTCTGGATCTCATGATCCACGATATTGACATTGTGCTCCATCTGGTGAAATCGAATGTCAAGAAAGTATCAGCCAGTGGTGTGCGGGTGATCTCCAACCAACCGGATATAGCCAATGCGCGTTTGGAGTTTGACAACGGCTGCGTGGCCAACCTGACAGCCAGCAGGATCTCAATGAAGAAAATGCGGAAAATGCGCTTGTTTCAACGGGATGCCTATATTGCCGTTGACTTTGCCGAGAATATGACAGAAATCTTAACGCTGGAAGAGGCGAAAGCCGGAGAAGATGCGTTAACTATAGAGATCAACACCGGTGGACATTTCAGTAAGAAAGCCGTGCACCTGTCGCGACCGGAGGTTCAACCCGTGAACGCCATACAAATGGAGCTGGAGTTATTCATCCGGTCGATCATGGAAGACACCGAAACACCGGTTACCATAGAGGATGGCTTCCGTGCACTGCAGGTGGCTCATATGATCCTCCAGAAAGTAGAAAAAAACGCCTCTTTTCAATGAAGATACTCTCCACTATACGATCCCGCTCGCGCCATGCATACATTGCCGGTTGTTTGTTATTCACCGGCATTGCCGGATGCGACCTGATCGATCCGGAGGAAACCATACCCTCCTACATTTACATCCAGCCCTTTACGGTAACCAGCAACCTCGAAACTCAGGGCTACCCAAGCAGCAAGGTTACAGATGCGTGGGTGTACGCGAACGGACAATTTATCGGTGCCTTTGAAATACCGGCTTCTGTGCCACTGCTCACTGAAGGTGTAACAGAACTCATCATCTATGCGGGCATCAAGGAGAATGGCATCTCAGGTGTTTCGATGATCTACCCTTTTTACAATGCCTATACCACTACCCACACGCTGGCTGCCGGAGAAACAGACACCCTATCCCCTACTACCACCTACAAGCCCTCAGCAGGTATTACCTTCAGCATGCTGGAGCGATTTGAGAGCAGCAATGCTTTCGAGGGCACCGAAACAAATGCCACGTTAACGACCACTACTGATCCGCTGCTGGTGTTTGAAGGAAACAGATCAGCCATTAGCACACTTTTCGGCTCTACGGATACCTTCAGAGTGATATCCAGTAACCCTATTCTGTTCCCGGGTGCCGACAAGCAGATGTTCCTGGAAATTGACTATCAATGTGATCTGAACTATAACGTTTGGCTGAAATGTAATACGGCCAATATGCCTATCTATGACGAGATCCTCACAGTTACGGCAAAGGAATCCTGGAACAAGATATACATTAACCTGAACCCTTCACTACAGTTCTTCTCTCAATATCAGCCCGAATCAATCCAACTCGAGTTCCGTGCGATCCATTCTGGCACGGATACGGCTCAGATACTGTACGATAACATCAAGATCATTCAAACCAAGTAATGCGCTTCAGGAAGAAAATTGGCATCCTCACATATATCATAGCCGATTACTTATCGGCCATGGTGGTATGGGTGGGATTGTTCTTCTTCCGCAAGTTTGTTATTGAGGATCTGCCGTTTAATATGCAGGAGCAGGTGCTGAATGACCGTAATTTTTACGCTGGGGTTTTCGGCATACCGCTGATCTGGCTGGTACTTTACTTCGTTGCCGGCACTTATACTGACATATATCGTAAATCTCGACTCGCCGAGATCACCCGCACCTTCCTGATCACATTTATTGGTGTGCTCTTCATTTTCTTTGCGTTACTGCTGGATGATTATATCAGTGATTACCGGGATTATTACCAGATATTCTTTGTGCTCTTACTGGGGCAATTCCTGCTGACGACCATTGTTCGGTTGATCATTCTGACCAGAGCCAAACGTCAGTTACAAAAAGGTGTGGTCGCTTACAATACGATCATCATAGGTAATGATCAGCGCGCATCTTCCATTTATCAGGAGATCATCAACTATAAGAAATCACTGGGCTATGCCTTTGTCGGATATATCGAGGCGAACGGACAGCACACCAGTGAACTCGAAAAACACATGCCCCGGTTAGGTGATCTTAGTCAATTACCTGAGATCCTCAGCAGCCGGAATATCGATGAGGTGATCATTGCCATTGAGACCTCCGAACATCATCAGCTGAATACTATCATCGACACGATAGCCGAAAAGGGTAATATTGTCATCAAGATCGTTCCGGACATGTATGATATTCTTTCCGGCAGTGTAAAAATGAGCAACGTGCTCGGCGCCGTGCTGATCGAGATCTATCCAGATCTCATGCCTGGCTGGCAGCGTATCATTAAAAGAGCCATGGATATTTTCGTGAGCCTACTGGTATTTGCTGTATTGTGGCCCTTGTATCTGTTCATTGCTATCCGCGTTAAACTATCCTCCAAAGGCCCTATTTTTTATCATCAGGAAAGGATCGGACTGCACAATAAGCCCTTTACCATATATAAGTTCAGATCCATGTATACTGATGCAGAACAGCACGGTCCCGCATTATCCAGTGAACACGATGAACGTATAACACCCTGGGGTAAGGTGATGCGTAAATGGCGATTCGATGAACTGCCGCAGATCTACAATATCCTGAAAGGTGAAATGAGTCTTGTAGGCCCCCGACCGGAACGGCAATTCTACAGAGATCAGATCATCAAGATCGCCCCGAGTTACAAGCATCTCACTAAGGTCAAGCCCGGACTCACCAGCTGGGGTATGGTCAAATTCGGCTATGCCAGCAGCGTACCTGAGATGGTGCAGCGAATGAAATACGACCTTCTCTATATTGAGAACATGAGTCTGGCCATTGATTTCAAGATCCTCTTTTACACCCTTCTGATCATCTTCCAGGGTAAAGGCAAATAAGGTAACAAGCGTCATTCCCCGACATGCGGGCATAGCTTATATTTGTCTGAGCACTGCATGATCGAACCATCACTGACCGGACTTTCGGATGCCGAAGTGGCTGAGCGACGTAAAACTTACGGTACGAATAGCATTCCCGAACCTAAGCAATATGCTGTGGTAGCGGTTCTGCGGGATGTTTTCGGTGAACCGATATTTATCCTGCTGGTCATCACCGCTGTGATCTATTTTGCCCTTGGCGAAACGAACGAAGCTGCCATCATGCTCGTTGCGCTCGGCTTTGTATCCGGTATCTCCGTATTTCAGGAGCGAAGAAGCCGCAATGCCGTTGCTGCGCTGAAAAAGTTGACAGCTCCACAAACTCGGGTGATCCGAAAGGGCGTTACATGCTCCATACCCTCCGCTGAGGTTGTTGTGGATGATATTATACTGCTGGAAGACGGAGATATCATTCCCGCTGATGGCATCATTTTATTCAGCAGGGATTTCTCTGTAAACGAAAGCATACTAACAGGAGAATCGCTTCCCTTGTATAAATCCGCTGCACAGGAAGATAATAAGATTTTTCAGGGCACACTGGTATCCTCCGGCGCCTGCACCGCAAGAGTGACCAAAGTTGGTATTGGCACAGCATTAGGCGTGATCGGGAAATCACTCTCGACCATAACCACTGCCAAAACGCCCTTGCAATTGCAGATCAATGACTTCATTAAAAAAATGGTGATTGCAGGAGTGGTGGCATTTCTGGTAGTGTGCGTTGTCAATTTCATCCTCACAGCAGACTGGATACACAGCCTATTACATGGTCTCACACTCGCCATGTCCATCCTTCCGGAAGAAATACCGGTGGCCTTCAGCACCTTCATGGCGCTAGGGGCCTATCATTTATATCGCAAAAATGTGATCGCTAAAAGTCCATACACGGTGGAAACACTTGGTGCCGCCACAGTGATATGTACGGATAAAACCGGCACAATCACAGAAAACAAAATGGAGATCGCAGCGATCTATGACCTGCAGTCAGAAATACTTCACGACTTTACAAAATCGCCGATCATCTGGAATCCGGTGCTGGAATATGCCATGTGGTCATCAGAACCGGAACCGTTCGACCAAATGGAGCGCAGTATACATGCTGCCTATACATCCGTAGCTCCGGAGGACCTGCGGAAGACCTTTGCCATGATCCATGAATATCCGCTGGACGGCAATCCCGCAGTGATGACACATGTCTTTTCCGGAAATGGCGAATACCGCATAGCCTGCAAAGGCGGGTTGGAAACACTATTGAAAATGACCACCGCCGATAAGGCGTCAAAGGAAAAGATGCTGAAACAAACAGAGCTGCTTGCGGGCAAAGGATACCGAGTACTGGCTGTTGGCATGACCACTTTTCCAGAAATGGGACTACCGGCCAAACAAAGCGGTTTCAATTTCGACCTGCTGGGATTGATCGCCTTTTATGATCCGCCGAAGTCCAATATGGCCGCCGTGATGCAAATATTCTACGAAGCCGGTATAGATGTAAAGATGATCACCGGCGACCACCCGGCCACTGCTCTGGCGATCGGAAATCAGGTGGGATTAGCACATAATGATAAAGTGTTTACCGGTGACACTGTACTCCACATGCCGATCGAAGATCTGCAAAAGGCAGTACGGGATGTGCATGTGTTCGCGCGCATGTACCCGGAAGCAAAGCTGAAAGTGATGGAGGCACTAAAGGCCAATGGAGAGGTGGTTGCAATGACGGGAGATGGCGTAAATGATGCCCCGGCGCTCAAGGCCGCACATATTGGCATCGCTATGGGAAAACGCGGAACAGAAACGGCCAAAAATGCTGCGTCGCTGGTATTGGTGGATGATGATTTCAGTAAAATGGTGGACGCCATTGCGCTAGGACGGCGCATCTATGAAAATCTGAAGAAAGCGATACGGTATATCATCAGTATCCATGTGCCTATCATCCTGATCGTTACGCTGCCGCTGCTGCTGATGTGGGCATTCACAGATATTTTCAATCCGGTGCATGTGATCTTTCTGGAACTCATCATGGGGCCTACATGCTCCATCGTTTTCGAAAATGAACCGATAGAACAGGGGTCTATGCAACGTCGGCCCCGGAAGATGTCAACCGCTTTCTTTTCCTGGCAGGAATTATATATCAGCATTATTCAGGGATGCATGATCACTGCCGGATGCTTGATATTAGGTTTCCTGACGATACGCGCAGGAGGTTCGGAGGAGCATACACGCACGATCATATTCACTACCCTTATCCTCAGCAATGTTCTGCTAACGCTGGTGAACAGATCATTCTACCTGGGTATGCTGCGCACTTTGCGTTATCGCAACCGGCTAATGCCGGTGATCCTCACCATCTCAATTGCCATTTTACTGGCTACGATGTACATCCCACAAGCGGCTTCCCTTTTCAGGTTTGAGCCGATCGATCTGACCGACTGGCTCATTTGCGCAGTTGTAGCAACTGCGTCAGTTCTATGGATAGAGGTATACAAATGGCGACGCCGTGTTAGGCATGCATGACCTTATGGTCAAAGCGGCCACGATATCGGCACGGTGAAATAAATGATCGTTATAAGTATCAATGTGAGTAATCCGCCAACCCTAAAGAAATCACTAAATCGATATTTCCCCGGACCGTATACCAGAATGCAGGAGGGTTCAAATGGCGTAATGAGCGATACGCTGGCCGACAACATTACGGCTACTGCATAGGTTATCGGATTTACGTCCAGTGTTTGCGCGGCTTCCAGCGCAACCGGTAATACCACGAGTGCTGCGGCTGCATTGGACATCGGTTGGGTCAACAGAACGGTCAATACCATAAATCCGGCCATGATGCCCTGGGGACCCAGTGCGCCGAAAGTATCTACGATGAGGTCAGCCAGAAATTTATCCGCACCGCTGTTGGCCATGGCCGTTCCAAACGCGGTCATACCTGCAATAAGCACGAGTAACTTCCATTCTACATTGCGATATGCTTCATCCGGCTTCACGGCACCCACGATCATACTCAGTACCGCACTGGCGAGGAAAGCAACAGAAACATGGATATTGAGCGACTGAATTGAACTCAGGATGATCGCGAGCATGAAAAAGCCGAGTGCTGCATAACCCTTCCAAAGGTTCTTTACCGGAGGCGTATGATCTCCCAGCAGCACGAGATCATGATGACTGTTCAATTTATTGAAAGCCTCCTGTGTACCCTGCACCAGCAACATATCCCCTACTTCAAACTGGATCTGGTTAAGCTGTTCGGTGATGCTTCTGCCTTCGCGGTTCACAGCCACCACCACCAAACCATATTTCCTGCGGAAATCACTTTCCGCGATGGTGGATCCCGACAGCGAACTTCTACCCGGGATCACCACCTCTGCCAATCGCAGGTTAGCACTATTCTCCTGATAGAAATCCAATGTATCCGCTACGATATCAATGCCTTTCGTGCTTTTCACGGCAAGTAACTGTTGCATCACTCCTTTCACCAGCACAACATCGCCTTCCCTGAAGGAAACGTTCTGACCGGGGGCAAACTGCCTATCGCCGCGGATCACGGCCAATACAGAAAATCCCATCCTCGTAATATCCGAATCCTGGATCACCTGTCCGATCAATGAGGAATTGCGTAATATCTTGATCTCTGAGAGGTACTCGCGTATGCCATAATTGGTAGTAAGATCATCCTGTTTACGCTCAGGCAGCATCCTCACTCCTATGAACGCCATGTACAGCAGGGTCACGACAAGCAGGATCACCCCTATCCACGTAAAATCCCACATGCCTAAAACCGGAAAGTCATTCTTCCCGAGATAGGCATTCACCGCAACATTCGTAGAGGTTCCGATCAGGGTGCAGGTGCCCCCTACGATAGAAGCGAATGCCAGCGGCAGGAGCACCTTGGAGAAATTGATACCTGTCTTTTTCGCGATGGCCATGGCCGGATTGATCATGAGTGCTGTCACAGTGGTATTGTTCATGATAGAAGAGAACACCCCTGTAATGGATATCATGGGCATGATCAATTGCATCTGTCCGCCTTTTGACCGTCGCATCAGACGATTGGCCCAATGTTCCAACACGCCGGAAGAGTCTATCGCCGAGGTGACTATGAATATCGAAGCCAGCATAATGATAAAGTCACTACCGAAAGGCGCAAAGGCTTCCTTATAGGTAATGATCCCAAACATGACCAGCATTAACACGCAGGTCATGGTAACGATGTCTACGGAGATCTTTTCCGTACTGAAGGCAATAATGGCAAGGGCCAATAGGATGAGAACTATGGCAATATCCATAAGGGCAATTTTAGATGGTAGCACAAAGATATACTTTTTCTATAAAGTATATCTTTTTAATAGTTTTCTACCAAAACCCTTAATAGACGGGGCTCCGAAGGCTCCCGGGATACTTTTAGCTTATCGCTCCACCCACATAGTCCTTTGTGAGTTGATGCTGAGGGTGACCCAGGACCTGTTCTGTCGGGCCGTGCTCAATGATCTCGCCGAGGTACATGAAGATCACATAATCTGCAATCCGGCGAGCCTGCCTAAGGATGTGGGTGACCATAACAATGGAGTATTGCTCCTTAAGCTCCATAAACTTCTGTTCTATATGTCTTGTTGAGATCGGGTCAAGGGCGCTGGTTGGTTCATCTCCCAGGATGATCTCGGGCTCCACTGCCAGCCCTCTGGCCAGGCAGAGGCGTTGTTGCTGACCGATAGATAAACGGGCTGCCGGCGAATGCAACCTATCCTTCACCTCATCCCATAAACTTGCCACTCTCAGGTAATGCTCAACACGCTCATTCAAAACAGCTCGCTTTTTCAAACCATGGATCCGCATCCCGAAGGCAATATTATCATAAATGCTCATAGGGAGTGGAGTTGGGCGTTGATTGAGCAATCCCATCTTCTTTCTGATGCTGGTTACATCAGCTCCTTTTCCATAAATATTTTCACCATCCACAAGCACCTCTCCGGTTATTACCGTACCATCCACATTCTCAATCAACCGGTTGAAGGTTTTCAGTAAGGTCGTCTTACCGCAGCCACTTGGGCCGATGATGGCAGTAAGCTTCTTATCCGGTATTTGTATATTGATATTCTTCAAAGCATGGTTTCTGCCATAATACATATTTAAATCACGTATGCTAATATGCGTCTTTACAGGTTCCATTGTACTCAATATTTAAAGCGTGTTCTTTGAAAATTTCTTGATCAAGATCCGACTGGTGATGCTTATCGCAAAAATGATGATCGTAAGGATCAGCGCTGCGGAATAAGCTCTGTCGCGCACCTCAGGTATCGGAGAACTGAGTTGAAAAAATATGGCCAACGGCAGGGTTGCAGCCGGATCATCCAATGACTTAGGGATGTTATCGGTGAAACCGGCGGTAAACATAACCGAAGCAGCGTCGCCAATGGCTCTGCCTAAGCCCAACAATGCAGCTGTAGCCATACCGGGCAGAGCCTGACGGAAAACGACCTTTGAAGCGGTTTCCCATTTAGTAGCCCCCAGACTGAATGCGGCTTCTTTTAGCTCACCCGGTACCTGACGCATTACTTCATCCAAGGTACGGGTGATAATAGGCAGGATCAGGAAGCCCACCGTGATTATCCCTGCCAGCAGGCTCACCTTCATTCCGAACATGAGCATCACAATAAAACCAAATGAACCGAAAACAATACTCGGTATACCATACAACACATCCATCGTTAGTCTCGCCCAATTGGCCAATCGCGAATGTGGGGATGCATATACATTGAGATACAAAACGATCGGGATGCCGATGCATAACGCAAAAATGGTTGCACCAACAGAAATATAAAAGGACCCGATGATCGCATTAAGGATACCCCCCTCTTTACCCAGAAAAAAACCACCCGATGGTGTTTTTGTGATCATATCCAGGTTCATGGAAGGGATACCATTTATCAGAATGGTCAAAGAGATAGCCACCAGACTGCCAAAAATGATCAACGCTGAAAGGCGCATCAACATATTAAAGAAAAGCTCTTCTAATTTTCTCTTATTCATGGTCATTATTTTATACGACCTTCCCATTTGTTCAATATATAACGAGCGTAGAGATTAAACACAAGGATGATCACCAACAAGATCAATGCAGCAAACATGAGCGCAGAATCATACATGGGTATGCTCATCATCTCTCCGTAATTATTCGCTATCAGTGCTGGTATCGGATATCCCTCATCGAATATCCCCTTTGGCATCTGAACCATATTCCCTACTACCATCAACACAGCGATAGTCTCTCCGAAAGCCCTGGAAAACCCTAATATACACGCAGCCAGAATACCGGGAGAAGCGCGTTTAATTACTACCTTTCTAATAGTCTCCCATTTCGTTGCGCCCAACGACAAGGTTGCTTCTCTAAGCTCATGGGGCACCGTTTTCAAAACCTCATAAACAACCTGAACGATCACGGGAAACACCATTACAGCCAGCACGATGCCGCCTGATAAAATGGAATAACCGCTGGCATCTTCCACCCCCATCCAAACACTCAACGTATCCCGCACGAACGGAACGATCAATAAGACGCCCCAGATACCATAAATAACCGATGGGATTCCGGCCAAAATATCCAACATCGGTGCGGCATATCGCAAAAAGGTCTTGTGCGCATACTCACTAAGGTAAATAGCGGTTAATATACTCAGGGGAATGGCTATTACTGTTGCAATAACCGTCACATAAATGGTTGAAACAATAAAGGGCAGGAAACCAAATAATCCCTTTAAGGGGCTCCATTCCGATGAAAACAACAAATCAGAGAGCGCTGTTTGCTGAAGAACCGGGATCGATTTGATACATAATCCGGCAAGGATGATGAGCAATAACAAAAGGGAGAAGATGGTCATTGCCTTAACCACCTTCCCCATAAACCCATCTAAAAAAACCCTATACGGGTTCGAACCTGTATTTGCAAAGGGTTGTATGTTGGTCAGATCATCCTTGGCAACCTCCTCACGATCACGGGCGGGGTTATTCCGCAGACGATCTGCATCATTATTATGATTTGAAAACATGGCAATGAAAATTTTTAAATGGGCGGGGGTTATCTACCGGTTATTTCTTTTCCGGTTTTTTTGGCAGTTTCTCCAACTGCTGTAATATAACCTCACCGGGCAGCGCTACAAACCCTGCGGGAGTAACACCTTTCTGCCCATCTGTCAACACATACTCAAGAAATGCGATCACCAGCGGATCCGTAGGGGCGCCTTTGCTGACAAACAACAATGGCCTTGCAGGTGGTGACGGATATCCACCACTCAGAATAGCAGCATTTATAGCATCCAAGGTGCTGTAGAAGTTTTCATCCGGGTCGAGAGTTCCGTTTCCATTGATATCAATGGGCGCAACTGATATACCTGCGTTGAATTTTTTACTGCTCGGATCGTATACAAAACTCACATTATTAAAACCCAATGCGAATTTGCTTTGAACAACAGCCTGAGCTAACCCGGGATCGCCCATTACACCCACTCCATTAAGGTCTTCCTGCTTCTTACCTCCCAGGTATTTAGCCCAGGATTCAGCTGCACCCGCTGCATCGCTCCGTGTATACACCTCGATCTTCTCTTTTGCTCCGTTTCCAAGCAGTTGACCCCATGTAGTGATCTTACCGGTAATGAATATGTCAATAAACTGCTGATTGGTTATACCCTTCTGATAAATAAGTGCCAAATAGGGGTTTTGTGCATTGATGGTAGGCAGCACGGCATCCTTACACACACTGATCTCAAATGCCCCCTTTGCCTTCTCCTCTTCATTCACATCGCGTGAAACCATACCCAGATCAACCGTTCCGGATAACACATCGGTCATGCCTTTTCCAGCACCACCACCCTGGATATCAAACTGCACTCCGGGATGAAGTTTTGAAAACTCCTCTCCCCATTGCACAGCCATCGGATACAGGGCAAATGCCCCACTCATGGTGATCTTTCCTTCTAATGTATTGGAGTCTGAAGCATCCTGCTTCTCTTCCTTTTGTGAACATGAAGTGAGCACCAAACCAATCATAGCGAGCCCAATGAATGCATGCAGTTTTTTCATATACATATTTCGTTTACAAGATTTCAGGTAACTGTTCGGGTAGTTGAATCAAGCCTGATCTCAGGTTGTAACCCACACCCATTTATACTATATATTCGATAATTCTAGTAGTATATAAATCAAAAAAAACAGCCGGCAGAGTTCTCTCCAGCGCAGCTAAGGTGCAAATATCTATATAATCTATCATTCTAATAGTACTTATATACATATTTTTATTTTCTTAATATAAGAGGCCTGGTCATTTCTGCTTCCGGGAGACTGAAAACTGCGCCCTGGGGGCATCCACCAAAGAAGTATGATCTAAGATCGCTGCAGACGCTTCCCGCACCTGCATCATGATCTTGCGGATCTCACAGGTCCGTTCATTGTCACACTCCTCACATTTGCGGTAGGCGGTTTTACTTACACAGGGAATGGGCGCCAGCGGGCCATCCAGAATGCGCACCACTTGGCCAACGGTGATCTCATCAGGGGGTTTATTCAGAAAATATCCCCCACCCTTTCCCATCTTACTGTGTAACAACCCATTGCGTTTCAGGTCCAATAGAATCAGCTCCAGGAACTTCTTCGGGATATGCTCTTCCTCTGCCAGATCAGAGATCAGCACCGGTCCTTTACCAAACCGGTCGGCAAGGTAGAACATCGCCTTGAGTCCATATTTCGCTTTCTTGGATAACATGAATGGGTAAAATTACACTACATGGGGTCAACATCTATGACGATCTCTACCTTCTTATGCACACTTTCCCGCCCCTGTCTTTCCAGCTGCTGTCTCACCGCCTGCTTGACCAGCTCCACGGCCTGACTGTTATTGGGGAATTTGAGCAGCAGTTCCATCAAATGCTTGTTGCGTATGCGGGCAATGCCTGGCTGTGCCGGACCCAGAACATGCTTGCCCAATGCCGGCCGCAGCCCGTTGGCAAACCAATGTGCGGTTGACTGGACCATATCCTGTTGTCCGTGCCTGAAGGTAAGTCTGATGAGCCGGGTAAAAGGTGGATACCCGAACTGCCGGCGTTCAGCGATCTCCCTCTGGTAGAACCCTCTGTAATCGTTCTGCTGAACAAATTGAAGCACCGGATGATCGGTACGCAAGGCCTGTATCAGCACCAGTCCGCGCTTGTGTTTGCGTCCAGCCCTTCCACTTACCTGCGTGAGCATCTGAAATGCCCGCTCTGAAGCGCGGAAGTCAGAAAACCGGATGAGCTGATCGGCACTCAGTATCCCTACCACACGTACATGGTCAAAGTCCAGTCCTTTGGTAACCATCTGTGTGCCTGTCAGGATGTCGATGGCCCCCTCCTCAAACTCCCGAACCACCTTTTCGTGTCCGTGTTTGGTCTTCACCGTGTCAAGATCCAACCGAGCAGTACGAGCCCCGGGAAACAGGAACTGGAGATCGTCATCGATGCGCTCCGTTCCAAATCCCTTGATCACCAATCTTGAGCTGCCGCATCCGGGGCAAACAGAATAGGTTTGCGTGGTGTAATTACAATAGTGGCATCGTAACTCGTTGGCATACTTGTGATACACCAGATTGACATCACAATGTATACATTGTGGCGACCATCCGCAGGACTCGCATAACATGAATGGTGCATAACCGCGTCTGTTCTGAAACAGAATGACCTGCTCCTTATCGTCGAGTGCCTGCTTTATCTGGCCGGAAAGCTGACTGCTAAAATGGCCCTGCATGGTTTTGCGGGCATCTTCCGATTTCAGGTCAATGATGCGTATCTCCGGCATCGCCACATCAGCATGTCGTTTAAGCAGTTCAACAAGGCCAAACTTCCCTTGCTGGGCGTGATAATAGGTCTCCACTGCGGGTGTTGCCGTACCCAGCAATGTGCGGGCACCGTGTAGATGCGCGAGATATATCGCAGCATCGCGCGCATGATACCGTGGATTAGGGTCATACTGCTTATAGGAATGATCATGCTCCTCATCCACAATGATCAGACCCAGGTTGCTGAAGGGTAGAAAAATCGCCGAGCGTGCACCCAGCATTACGGATACCTCACCATTCACTACCTTCTGCCATATCTCCACCCGTTCGTTCTGATTGAACTTCGAATGATAAACACCCACGGCATTCCCGAATCTGCGTTTGAGCCGCGTAATGATCTGCGCCGTGAGGGCTATTTCCGGCAGCAGATACAACACCTGTTTCCCGGCCGCTATCGTATCCCGGATGAGATCGATATAGACCTCTGTCTTACCGCTTCCCGTAACGCCATGCAGCAATACTACAGACTTCTCTTTCCAGGATTCCAATATTTTTTGATAGGCAATTTTCTGATCAGGATTGAGCGGTGATTCATCGGCGAGATCATTACCATATACCGGCAATCGACTGACCGTTTCATCTGTCTCATGAAAAATACCTTTGCCGATCATGGTCTTCAACACAGCAGCAGTTACACCGGAACGCTTGAGCAAGGTCGATCTTTTCACCTTTCGCTCACGCACCGACATTTGGTAATACATCATCAGCAGATTGACCTGCTTTTCATGCTTTTGCAGTGATTCAAACAGTGCCTGCAGGGCGTCTTCATCAATATACCGGTCATCCAGCGCAATATACTTTTCTGTTTTCGGGATATAGCCCTCCTTCATCTCCTCTTTGACGGACGCAATGCCGAGGCCGATCAAGGCTTTGATCACCGGTTGAATGGTCTTCTGACGCAGTATCTGCTGAATATCCTTTAGCGTTAACTCCTTTTGAATACTGAGCGCTTCTGCAACCAGATATTCCTTTTCATCAAGTGTCAGCAGATCGATCCCATGCGCGGGATGGAATACAATAACGGTCTCACTGCTCAGTTTATATGCTGCCGGCAGCGCAGCCTGCATGATATCCCCCATGGAACACATGTAGTAGGCCGACATCCAAGTCCAAAGGTCGAGCTGGACCTTATTGACTACCTGTAAATGATCCGGGAGAGAGAGCAGCGGTTTAGGTTGATAACCTTCGGGGCGGATATCGTGCACTTTGGCCACCACCCCTGTATACACCTTATTCCGAAAAGGCACTTCCACCCGCATGCCGGGTTGCAGCAGGTGCATATACTCTTCCGGAACGGAGTAGGTGTAGTTTTTCTCCAGAGCGAAAGGCAATATCACATCCACATATACACCGCGCATCCCACAAATTGATTTACTTTGTAAATGTATCAAATTCAGGTCAAACCAAACGATGAACTGCATAATTACAGGGGGTACAAAAGGCATAGGAAAGGCCTGTGCCGAACTTTTCGCCCGCAAGGGATATGACGTGGCCATCTGCGCACGCAATCCTGCAGAATTGGACGCCGTATTGCAGGAATTGAACACCCTGCATCCATCCGGACGGCATCTGGCCATGGAATGTGATGTGAAGGTGCCGGCTCAACTGCAGGCATTTGCCGATGCCTGTCTGTTGCAATTCGGAAGCATTGATATCCTGATCAATAATGCCGGTGTTTTTCTACCCGGCAACCTGCACGACGAGCCGGTGGGAAATCTTGAGCATTTAATGGAAACGAATGTTTACAGCGTCTATCATCTTACCCGCATGCTGGTTCCCTCAATGATCAATGCAAAACGGGGACATATTTTTAATTTATGCTCGGTAGCGAGCATCAATGCATATGACGCGGGCGGCAGTTATGCCATCACCAAATTCGCCTTGTATGGTTTCTCTAAAAATCTGCGGCATGAGTTAAAGCCGCACGGCATTCGTGTAACTGCGGTTTTACCGGGAGCCACACTCACACCTTCCTGGGCAGGCACAGAATTACCTGAAAGTCGATTCATACCCGCAGAAGATGTAGCAGCGATGATACTGCACATCAGCGAATTATCTGAAAGATCAGTGGTTGAAGAAATTTTGATACGCCCTCAACTGGGCGACATCTGACTCAGGCAGCCATATTTTCCTGTGCCTTCTTCCGCTTGTAATTGCGGTACCACAGGAAACCGATCACACCAAAGGCCAGATAGGGCATAGCGAGCAGATACATGATACCGGCGTTAAGTCCGGCCGTTTGCGTGTTGCCATCCTTCAAACCTTCTTCAGCAGATGCTTTACACATCGCGCACTGAGCATCCGCATCCACGCTGATCAGCATCAGCGCAAAAACGAAAATAAGCACCCAGAGGATCCGGTATTTCATAGCACAAATTTACTGCATTTCAAGGATAATACGGAGCGATCATAAAATAGACAACTACCCCGGTTACGGCCACATAGAACCACACCGGCCAAGTGATCCTGGCGATCTTCCGGTGTTTGTCGAAACGCGCTGTTAGTCCTCTTGACAAGGTGATCAGGATGAAGGGCATCACAGCCGCCGCAAGCACTATATGACTGAGTAGGATCACATAGTACACATAGCGGATACTGCCCGCAGCTGCGCGCTCGGCATCGGTTACCACACCGTCGTGGTCACTGTCGCCAAACAGGGTCGATTCTGACCCGAGATGATAAAGCACATAGGAAACGAGGAACAAAGCCGATAAGGAAAACGCTGCCAGCATGAAGTTGCGGTGCGCCTGTCTTTTGCCGGAACGGATCATCCAGAGACCGGCTGCCAAACAGATCGCTACCAGCGAGTTGAGACAGGCATGGAAGCCGGGGAGTATGGACGTATCAAAATTCAGTTTGACCGCCGGCATATAAAACAAAGCGGTTACGATAATCGGAACGGCTATGGATATAGCCAGTATGACCCTGTTAATTGCCTTTTCTGTCATTGGTCTCACCTTTGAACACGAGATAATTGATATCCTGAATGAGGGCTTTAAGCTGAAGAGAATCGGTTCCCCGGTAAAATCCGCGGATATTCCCCTGCCTGTCTACCAGCGTAAACCGATCCGAATGCCCTTCAAATGACCCGTCTGCTCCTTTAACAATGGTCATGAAACCTTGTTCACCGACTGCATAGATCTCTTCCTGATCGCCTCTGAGAAAGTGCCAGACAGCATCATCTGCCTGATACATATCTGCGTAGGAACGCAATTTGGCCGTGGAATCGGTATCCGGGTTCAGGCTGAAACTCAGTATCTTAAAGTCGATGCTGTCATTCAGCGATCGCTGCACAGTGGCGAGATGTTTCGTAGTGGTAGGGCAATAGCCTTCACAGGTAGTATAAAAGAAACTGGCCACCATCACCTTTCCCATAACATCCTTTTCGGTAATGGTTTTGCCATTTTGGTCAGTGCAAACAAATGCAGGAACATGGCCAACGGAATCCCGCAGGTAGCTGGAATGCTGATAGCTTTCCTTGACGCGGTTCAGATCTGACTGCCGGCCTGCGTAGGGCAGATAGATAAAGATCACAAACAGGATAAAAGCGATACCTGCTGCGCCAAAGATGATCAGGTTAGTTCTCTTGCTCATCCAGATCCAGTTTATTCACAAGAAACAGGATATCGTTATACAGATCGTGAAAGTGCTGCTCCTGTTCCAGATCGTAGGCTCCCCGGAAGAAGCCGTCACTATCGATCAGATATACTAACCGCGGACATGCGGGGTCGGGTTCAGTAAATGGAAAATATTGTTGGCTAACAGAATCGCACCAATTATACAATCTTACACCGCTGCTGTCCTCACCCCGCACAAAGTGCCACACTTCACGGCCGGCATATCGTTCGCTCATGCGTTGCAG
>DAIMYJ010000021.1:38299-40560 GCA_036734545.1 Chitinophagales bacterium | reverse complement strand
GATGCACGCGAACACCCCGGCGGTGAGATAGGTGAAATCACCCCGCTTATCAAAAAAATCCCCCGTGCTCACCTCGAACGGAAATTCCATGGAACGGCAACCACCGCTGAGGTGCTGAATAGTGCGGTTGGTATACAGTGCCTGCACCAGGTGGTCCTCCGTGAACATCCGCACAGTAGCCGATCCGGCATATTCAATGCGACGCAGGTTTTGAAAGGAGCGGTAAAAGCTGCTGTCCTCCTGCACCAGGCGGATGAAATCGCCCACATCGAACCCGAGTGCGACATCCGCCAGCACAAAGGAATCCAGTGTAAAAATGCCCGGATCCATCTCCTCCTCCGGCACCTGCGCATTTGACGCCTGCATGACCAGCGTACAGATACAGGCGGCTATCCATTTTGTAACTTTACAGGACATCTCAGGCAAAATTACGAGAATATGCTTCGACCGCTGTTATTCCTCCTGGCCGTGATCGGCTTGTGTCCGCAAGGGTTTTCGGCCACCACCACGATCAGCGACTCCATTGATATCAAACATATCACCCTCGACCTCGACATCACCGATTATGCCGGGCAAACCATCAGCGGCAGCGCCACCCTGCGCATACAGGCCAAGGTGGATGGCATCATAGAACTACCGCTGGACCTGCTCATTTACGGTGCGGACTCCGTAAAGGACCAATCCGGTACACACCTGATCTATAGCCATAGTGATGAACTCCTCCTGATCACCCTGCCCACTGTTTTGAATACCGGAGATTCTTCCGATATCACTGTATACTATGCCGGAGAGCCGGCTCAGGATGGTAGCTGGGGCGGATGGTACTGGAATGGAGATTACAGTTATCAGCTGGGCGTTGGCTTCGATGCCATCCCGCATAACTACGGGAGGGCCTGGTTCCCCTGTTTCGACAATTTTGTGGAGCGCAGCACTTACAGTTTTCACATCACTACCACAGATAACAAGAAAGCCTTTTGCGGCGGGTTACTGATAGATTCTATAGATAACGGAGATGGCACCATCACCTGGCATTGGGAATGCGCCCAAACGATCCCCAGTTATTTATCCAGCGTAGCGGTATCAACATACGCCACCGTGCAGGATGTATTTCCCGGTGTGGAACGCGACATCCCCATACAACTTGCTGCAAAACCGGAAGACACTACCGACATGAAGAACTCCTTCATCAATCTCCATGGTGCTATGGAAGCCTTCGAGTCGCATTACGGACCGTATTCCTGGGATCGTGTTGGATTCACGGTTGTGCCATTTAATGCAGGCGCCATGGAACACAGTATGAATATCGCCTATCCGCTGTTTGCCGTGAATGGCACACTCACCTGGGAAACACTGTATGCCCATGAATTAAGCCATCAGTGGTGGGGCGATCTGGTCACCACCCGCGATGCCAAAGAAATGTGGCTGAATGAAGGATGGGCAGTCTTCTCCGAACATCTGTTCACCGAGGCCATCTATGGTTACGAAGCCTATCAGGACGCCGTGCAGGCGAATCATCTGGACGTGATCAACTTTGCCGCAGCCAAAGACGGCAACAACTACTTCCCCATTTCTGACGTGCCGGAAACCTTCACCTATGGCGCCACCACCTACAACAAAGGCGCCGCCGTTATCCATACCCTGCGCGGGTATATCGGCGATGATCTGTTCTTCCCCTGCCTGACCTCCTTTCTGGAAGAAAATATCTTCACCGATATCACCGCCGCCGAATTGCGCGATCATCTCACCGCCTGCAGCGGAAAAGACATGACCGATTTTTTTGAGGACTGGGTATACCAGCCGGGATCACTCGCTTTCGAAGTGGACAATGTGGGCATCGTGGATGCGAGCCCGTATGCGATCTGTATCCAGCAAAAAGGCAATCATGTGGAACATCTCGGGAATAATGTACCGCTCACCATTTACAATGTCGGTTACAACGGTGAAATCTACGACTCCCTGAATGTCATGATGAGCGGTGATAAAATGATGTTCGACTGGAACCACGCCGGTCTGGGCCCCTACTACATCATCGACTACCGCAACCAATTAAATGACGCCGTTACGCATGATGAAGTATTCATTTCCGGCGCGGGTGATTATGACATGGACAATGCCAAGATCGATCTCGAAGTGACCAGCATTACCGGCGAAGGATATCTGTATGCAGAACATTATTGGGTGGGCGCCGACGGATTTAAATCACCGCATCCGGGGCTGCATGTGAACACGCAGCGCTACTGGCGCATCAACGGCTTTTTACC
>DAIMYJ010000021.1:36113-38199 GCA_036734545.1 Chitinophagales bacterium | reverse complement strand
ACTGCCGATGATGTGCTCAAGGTGTTCCCCAACCCGGCCGATGCCTCCCTGCAGGTGCAGACAGGTGCCGGCATGCTGGACCACACCCTGTTCCTTGTCGACTCCACCGGCCGACGCATTTGGAGTGCGCGCATTACACAGTCCGCCATCACCGTTCCCACGCAAAACCTGCCTGCCGGAACTTATCAACTGTATGTTGAAAACGCCCGTTCAGAGCGGATCGCAGCCGAAAAGGTCTTGATTATGCACTAATATTGCGCAAACAATTTTGCGCTATGAAAAATGTTACCGTGATCGGTGCCGGAACTATGGGAAATGGCATCGCCCATGTGTTTGCCATGAAAGGGTATGCCGTTACCCTCGTGGATGTTTCCGAAACAGCATTGCAGAAAGCCGTTGGCACCATCACCACCAACCTCGACCGCATGGTGGCGAAGGAGAAAATAACGGCTGAGCAAAAACAGGCAACTCTCGCCAACATCACCACCTACACCAATTTCGAACACAGCACGCAGGCCGACCTCGTGGTGGAAGCGGCTACGGAGCGGGTGGACCTCAAACTGAAGATATTCACCGAACTCGACCAGATCTGTGCGCCGCACACCATTCTGGCGAGCAATACCTCATCCATCTCCATCACCAAGATCGCCGCAGCCACCAAACGTGCTGATCGCGTGATCGGTATGCACTTCATGAACCCGGTGCCGGTGATGAAACTGGTTGAGGTGATCCGCGGCTATGCCACCAGCGATGCTACCGCCAAAACCATCATGGACCTCAGCGTGGCACTCGACAAAGTGCCGGTAGAGGTGAACGACTATCCCGGCTTTGTAGCCAACCGCATTCTGATGCCTATGATCAACGAGGCCATCTACACCTTATACGAAGGTGTTGCCGGCGTATATGAGATCGACACCGTGATGAAGCTTGGCATGGCACATCCGATGGGGCCGCTGCAACTGGCCGATTTTATCGGACTGGACGTATGCCTGAGCATCCTCAACGTGTTGCACGACGGCTTCGGCAATCCGAAATATGCACCCTGTCCGCTGCTCGTGAATATGGTCACTGCCGGTTATCTGGGTGTGAAGACCGGTGAAGGATTTTACACTTACGCAGCAGGCAGCAAAGAACTCGTGGTAAGCCCGCGGTTCGCCTGAACATGCTTTTAGTACGCACAAAAAAATACGATGACACCTGTTTTTGCCAAGGCCTATAATCCGAATGAAGTGCACTTCATGTCTGATGACTGTGAGAACCGCAACGAACCGCGGAGAGTGCTGATGTGCACGCCTGACTATTACAACATCCTCGATGTCAAGAACGTGTATATGCAGGGCCAGAAAGGCAACGTGGATACCGACCGGGCCAATGTACAATGGGATGCGCTGCGCAATACTTATCTCGCGTTCAAAAATCAGAAACTCATCGACGACGTTTTAGTGATCGATGGCGTGGAGGGCATGGAGGATATGGTGTTCATCGCCAACCAGAGTTTCCCCTGGGTGATGTGGAACGGTGAGAAGATCGCCATCATGAGTCGCATGCGCCATGAGAACCGCCAGAACGAGATCCCGTATGTGGAAGATTTCTATAAAGACCACGGATACAAGATCGTAGAGCTGCAAAGTAAATATCACTTCGAAGGCATGGGCGACCTGATCCCCCATCCCGGCAAGCGACTGGTGTACGGCGGCTATGGATTTCGTACCGACCGCGCAGCATACGACGAGATCGCCCGCATCATCGATGCACCGGTGATCACACTGGAACTGATCAGCGAACATCATTATCACCTCGACACCTGCTTCCTGCCGTTGAACAATACGGAAGTGCTCATCGCTCCTGAAGCATTTTCACCGGAGTCGCTGAACATCATCCGTCGCATGTTCGAAGGTGTGTATGAGATACCGGAAGAAGAAGCGATCGAAGGATTTGCGTGCAATGCACACATGATCTACGGACAAAACAAGAATACTTCTGCAGCCATCATTCAGCGCGGAAATCCTGTTTCCCTCAACATCATCCAGCAAAGCGCCAGTCAGGTGATAGAACTGGATACCTCAGAATTCATGAAAAGCGGGGG
>DAIMYJ010000021.1:10874-36013 GCA_036734545.1 Chitinophagales bacterium | reverse complement strand
AAAGCGCCAGTCAGGTGATAGAACTGGATACCTCAGAATTCATGAAAAGCGGGGGATCGGTTTTTTGTTTGAAAATGATGGTTTATTAAGCATGATAACCTATTGAAATGGAACACGGATGACGCGGATTGAACGGATCTACGCAGATTTACAGACCGGTCATTGTGTGATCATTCTTTTTTCCATGCATTTCTTTTCCGTCATAAGCGCATGAAAAAAATCTTTATAACCGGCATCGGCACTGACATTGGCAAAACTGTGGCTTCGGCTGTGGTGGTGGAGGCATTGCAGGCGGATTACTGGAAGCCGGTGCAAAGCGGCGGACTGGATTATTCGGATACCCGCAGGGTAAGAGATCTGGTGTCCAATCCCAAAAGTGTATTTCATCCCGAAGCGTATGTGTTGCAGCAGCCTTTATCTCCGCATGCGGCAGCTGCTGCAGAGGGCCGGCAAATAGACCTGGATACCATCCGCGTGCCGGAGACCGATAACAGGCTGGTGATAGAAGGTGCAGGCGGTTTGATGGTACCCCTGAATGACACCACGCTTATCCTCGATCTGATCAAAAAAGTAGAAGCCGTGTGCATCCTCGTTTCGCGGAATTATCTCGGCAGCATCAACCATACCCTGCTCACCTATGCCGTGATGCAGGCGAATCAGATACCGGTGGCCGGAATTTTATTCAACGGCACGGAAACACCCTCCTCAGAACAATACATCGCCCAATACACCGGTGCTCCCATCCTCGGCAGGATAGCACAGGCAGATGTGATCGACAAATCATTTGTAAAAAAGCATGCCGAAGCCCTCCGCAAACGCATGCAGCAACTCAAGTATATCTGATCATGCGCGCTGACGGTCCCGTTTGGTATCCCTTTACACCGATGCTGCAGGCACCGGAACCCATACACGTGCTCTCCGGTTCGGGCGCCCTCCTGCACACCGCCGATGGTCGCAGTATCATCGACGCCGTAAGCAGCTGGTGGACGAATATCCATGGCCATGCACATCCCTATTTGAAGCAGCGCATCGCTGAACAGTTCGGACAACTGGAGCATGTGATGTTCGCCGGGTTCACACACACACCGGCCATACAGCTCGCAGCAAGGATCACGGAATTGTGCGGGCCCGACATCACCAAGATGTTCTTCAGCGACAACGGCAGCACTGCCGTGGAGGTAGCGCTGAAAATGGCCATCCAATATCATCGCAATGAAAGCACGGGGAAACACCGCATCATCGCTTTGCATAAAAGTTATCACGGCGACACCTTCGGCAGCATGAGCGTGAGCGACCGGGATGCTTTCACGGCACCTTTCCACGATAAATTATTTGACGTCACCTTCATAGAGCCCCCACTGCCGGGAAAGGAACTCAGCAGTATGCAGCAATTAACTGCCGCATTAGAAAAAGGTGATGTAGCCGCGATCATTTATGAACCACTGGTGATGGGCGCCGCCGGCATGCTGATGTACGAACCTGATGCACTGGATGCGATGATCGAATGCGCACATCATCACGGCGCGCTGTGTATTGCCGATGAGGTCATGACAGGTTTCTACCGCACCGGCAATTTCCTGGCCAGCCATCATACACAACACCGTCCCGACATCATTTGCCTGAGCAAGGGTATCACCGGAGGCAGTATGCCATTGGGCGCCACCGTATGCACGGAGGCGATATTCTCGGCTTTTTATGATGCCGATATGATGAAGGCATTATATCATGGCCACAGCTATACAGCCAACCCGCTCGCCTGTGCAGTGGCCAACGCCAGCCTGGACCTGTGCCTGCAACCCGGCTTTAAGCATAGCCTCGAACGTATTGCCGACAGGCATCATCAGTTTGCCGCTTCCATTCGCAGTTTCGGCTCCGGCGAACGGCCGGTGATCGCCAATTTGCGTCAATGCGGGACCATACTGGCATTCGATGTGATCGCGCGTGAAGACACCGGATATTTCAATCCGATCCGCGATGAATTGTATCATTTCTTTATTGAACGCGATATCCTGCTGCGGCCACTGGGCAACACGATCTACATCCTCCCACCCTATTGCATCACTGATGCGATGTTTGACACTATTTACGGTGCGATCAGGGAGTTACTTATCCAATTAACGGAAAAGCAGGCCGCACGTTAAGGCCATTCCGGTTTCTTTTTTTCCAGGAAGGAGCGAATCCCGTATTTGCAGTCGTCTGTTGCGCGCGCCTGTGCATTCATGTGTGCTGCATGATCAAGCGCGGCATCCAGTCCCATTTCCTGAATCGCAGCGATCATCTGTTTGGTGGTGCGTATGGAAGTGCGGCTGGTTTGTGCGATCAGGTCGTTGCACAGTGCATCCACGCGCGCTGCGATCGCGTCCTTTTCTACAACGGTATTGATGAGTCCCATCGATTGTGCCGTCTGCGCATCGATCAGTTTCCCGGTGAGCAACAGCTCGCGTGCATTGCGTTCGCTCACCTTGCGCAGCAGGAACACCATCACGATGGCCGGAATGAAACCGATCTTCACCTCGGTGTAGCCGAATTGTGCTTCCGGAACAGCGAAAGAAAAATCACACACCGTTGCCAGGCCGCAACCGCCGGCAATGGCATGCCCTTCGATCTGCGCGATAACGGGCTTACCGAGGGTATAGATCATTTTATACAAGCCCATCAAATGCGCAGAATCGGCCAGGTTCTCTTCGAGCGTATTCGTTTGCAGCGACTGCAGATACCCGAGATCGGCACCGGCGCTGAACACTTCGCCTGCTGCACGAAGCACGATCACCTTCACTTCAGGATCTGCATCTGCCTGTGAAAAGGCCTCCTTCAGCTCCGTTACCAGCTCCGCATTGAACGCATTGCGCTTTTCCGGACGGTTGAGGGTGATATCGGCGCGCTTGCCGTCGGCATGATAGGAAATGGTCTTGTAGGACATGGGCTGTGCTTAAAAATCGACTTTGTAATAGAACAAAGGTAAAAAGCCCAGCTGATACTCTTCCTTTACCGGGCTGGCAGCAGGATCGGCAGGGTTGGGGGCGTAGGTGAGGCCCAGGATATTCTGCACGTTGAGCACATTCACCAGATCCAACGCGATCTCATGCGTCACCTTGCGCTTGGCGGAATTAATGCGATAGGCCACCTTCAGGTCAAAGCGGAAATAATCTTTCAGCTGAAGCGTATTGGTGAGCGAATCAATGAAAATCAATTCCTTCGCCGCTATGGTAGCCGCAGTATCTACCGGTGTGGTCAGTCTGCCGCCGGCTGTTGTAAGCTTGATACCGGTGGTGAGCACGTTGCGGTCGCTGATGGTGAATTCATAGCCGCCCAGAATATTGCCTGCATAGGTACCATTGAAGTCGGTCTTGCGCTCTACACCATCGGAACCGGTATACCGGGAATCATACAAACTTCCGGTGATCAGGAAAAAGAAGTGGTTGCTGAAGAATTTCTCGATGGTCAGCTCCGCTCCGTAATTCCTGCCTGTTCCGGTGTTCTGCAATGAATCGGGGAAGAAGCGGGCAAAACCGCTGCCTTCATTGGCGAGCGAAAATGCGCTTGGTGTGATCTCTACCGGTACATCATACAGATACTGGTAATAGGTTTCCACTTTCATACGCAGGTTCTCACTGAGTCTGCGATCATATCCCAGCACCACATGCGCGCTGCGGATAAAGCCCACATCCTGATTGATCAGCAGAGGGTCACCGGCATCCGAATACCGTTGGAAGGTATATTGATAGCTGGGCAACATCTGGCTATGCAAACCGAGTCCGAGGCTGAGTGCCGAGCGGTCGTCGGGTTTGAATTGGAGGCCGGCACGCGGCTCTATCGACTTCGAGGCGTCGTTCATGGTGAATATCTGTCCGTGCAAGCCGGCCGTGGCCATCCAGCGTTCATTCCACTTGTATTTCCACTGGAAATAGCCCTGAAACAACAGTGCCGTGCCGTCAAAATCATAGCGCTTATCCCACTGCCAGGTGCTGAGTTCAATGTTGCTGTCGATATGCTTATAGAAATAATTCTCCGCGCTGAATCCGGTCTTGAAACTATGCCGGTTGCTGATCTTTTTATTGAGCGCATACACGGCCGACACTTTTTGATCCTGATAACTGTAATTCATATTCGGCACAATGGAATCCAGCTCAAAATTGACATCGCGGAACACCAGTGCATGGTTCGCGTGATTTTCCTGCCAGGCATAGGCGAGCGTGAGTTTGCCGTAGGTGGAGGTATTATATTGCCTTCCATAGGAAACGCCTGCAACGGCCATACTGGTGCCGAAATATTGATCGCGGTCGCTGTCGCCATACAATTCAGTCTCTGATCTGTCGTATTCGCTTACAACAATATCAATATTGCTCTTTCCGCCGATACCAAAAATGTTCCATACGCCTTTTCCCTGCGGGAAGGTGAATTTGAATGCACCGTCATAATAATTCGGCACGGCCTGTGTTCCGATGGGTATCTGCATGAATTGGAACAACTGCAGGGTCGAATAACGGAAACTGGCGAGATAGCTGGATTTCGTGGTGCTGTTAACGGGCCCTTCGGCAAACAATTCGGTTCCCAGGAAGCCGAGTTGTCCGCTGAACTCATGCTGCTCATTATTCCCGCGCCGCATATTCAGGTCGAATACCCCGGCAATGCTGTTGCCATACTCTGCCGGAAAGGCACCCGTAAAGAAATCGGAATTACTGAGGTATTTATTGTTGATGATAGCCACCGGTCCGCCCGTGGTGCCGGCAATGGCAAAGTGACTGGGATTCGGAATATCTACGCCTTCGAGTCGCCACAACACGCCGAGTGGTGAGTTACCGCGCACAATGATATCATTGCGCGAATCATCAGCTCCCTGCACACCGGCAAAATTCGAAGCCATACGCGCCGGGTCGCCGCGACTGCCGGCATAACGATCGGTCTCTTCCACACTGAACGTGCGCACACTGGTAATAGCCATTTCATTGTTCACATCTCCTTTATCAATGGTGCCCTTTACCACGATCTGATCCAGTGCCTCGGCAGCCTCTTCCATTTCCACATTCAGGATAACCTCTTTACCGCCGGTTACGATCACATTGTTCAATACCACATCTTCATAACCTACATAGGTGAACAGCACGGTCACCCTGCCCACCGGCACGTTCCTGAGCCGGTAGTTACCCATTTCATCTGAGGTCTCTGCCGTGATCATGGCAGAATCCTGATATACGACAATGGTGGCGCCTATCAGGGTGCTTTTGGATTCCTTATCGGTTACCTGTCCGCGTATGGTTTGCGTAGGTTGCTGGGCCATGGCGAGGAGTGGTAATATCCATGCTAAGAGTGTGATTTTCAGGCGCATAGTAGTGGTTTTGAGGTCAAATATAGGGGAATGGCGCATCGCCAAAAGGCAAAAAATCAACATTCCCCCGGAGGCGATTACGGAATATCGCAAATACCTTCTAAACGCTTTGTTAGAATACGCGTTGCATAATAATTCACCTGCTAACAACCTTGTGCAGGATACAACTGAACCCGAATTACAGCGGAATACAACAACATAAAAAAAGGCCGCCATTCGGCAGCCTTTACAAATGCTCTTTTGCGTATGGATCACTTGGCAGGAGCCATGCCCATCACCGCATCGCAAGTCTGCTTGCAGGCATCCTGCATGCCGGTGAGTTGTTCATTCCATCCGGCGGCAATACCTTTCCATTCGGTGAGTTTGGCATTCCAGTTGGCCATCTCAGCAGCGATGGCGGCATCATCGAGATGTTCTTCCTGTCCTTTTTTCTTCCAGGCAGAATATTCATCGGTGGCGGTGGCAAAATCGGATTTAGCAGTGGCGTAGCCGGTCTTCATGGCTGCCATCTGTTCTTCGATCTTGGTGCACATCATCAGGTTGGTCTCTGCCATGGCTTTGGCATCTGACGGCAACTTGGAGAGGTCAACTGCGCGCGTTTCGGTCATCATGGTGGTCATGCCGCTCATGGTAGAGGTCATGGTAGCTTCCCATCCGTTGATCTGATCGCCCAGCGCCTGCCAGTCGGTTTCGAAAGTGGTCATTAATTGTTTGGTCTCTTCGCTGGGTCCCTTCTTTTTACTGCAGGAACTCAGAGTAGCGATACCGGCGATAGCGAGCATCAGGATAAATCCTTTTTTCATTGGTATTTGGTTTATGGTTAGTTAACTGATGAACGTTCAATTGCCGAGACTGTTCAGGCTTTCCTCCAACATACGGATCTTATCTTCAGCATCGGCCTTTTTTCTACGCTCCACTGCAACCACCTGTTCCGGCGCTCCGGAAACGAATTTTTCGTTGCTGAGTTTTTTCTCTACGGATTGCAGGAAGCCCTTTTGATATTCGATCTGCTCCAGCAGTTTTTTGCGCTCCTCCGCCACATCGATATCGATATGCATCTTGGCAAAGAATTTCTGCCTGCCCGCGAGGAAAGTGGTGGCATTCCCCACCTCACCCGACGCCTGGGCAAAAGTGCTCAGATTCGCCATTTTGTTGATGACAGGCATAAAGCGGTGATATGCAGACACATCGCCTTCCGCATACAGATCCACCCCCACCTTGGGGCTTACATTATTCTTGGCCCGCACATCGCGAACCTTGCTAATGATCTCTTTGGCATTTTCACCGGCTGTCAAAGCATCCTCCGCAATAGCGCCGGCTTTAGGCAGAGCGGTAATAACGATATCCTCCCCGTCCTTGCGGTCGCGCAACTGATGCCATATCTCCTCGGTAATAAAAGGCATATAGGGATGCAGCAGGATCAGACATTGTTCAAAGAAGCTGATCGTACGTTCATAAGTATTGCGGTCGATCGGTTTACCGAATTCCGGCTTGATGAACTCGAGATACCATGAACAGAAATCATCCCACACGAAATTGTACAGATGCATGAGCGCATCACTGATACGGAAATTGTCGAAGTGGTTGTTGATGGTCTGTATGGTCGACTGCAGCTTGGCATCGAACCACTCGATAGCAGGTGTCCTGTCAGTTGCCGATCCCTCCTCTACTTCCCAGCCTTTGATGAGGCGGAGAACGTTCCAGAGTTTATTATTGAAATTGCGTCCCTGCTCGATGAGTTTCTCATCATAAATGATGTCGTTGCCTGCAGGTGAGCACAACAAAATGCCCATGCGTATCGCATCAGCGCCATATTGAGCGATGAGGTCGAGCGGGTCGGGCGAGTTGCCGAGGCTCTTGCTCATTTTGCGTCGCTGCTTATCACGCACGATACCGGTCAGATACACATCGCTGAAGGGTTTTTCATTGCGGTATTCATATCCGGCGATGATCATGCGCGCCACCCAGAAGAAAAGGATCTCCGGTGCGGTAACCAGTACCTGAGTGGGGTAATAATATTCGATGTCCCTGCTCTTCGGATCCTTCATCCCGTTGAACACGGAAATAGGCCACAACCAACTGGAAGCCCAGGTGTCGAGCACATCCTCATCCTGACGGAATCCTTCGAGCGACCATCCTTTGGCCTCGAATGCCGCTTTGGCTTCCGCCTCAGTTTTCGCCACCACAAAAGCACCGTCGTTATTATACCACGCCGGAATGCGCTGGCCCCACCACAACTGCCTGCTGATACACCAGTCCTTCACATTTTCCATCCAGTGGCGGTAGGTGTTGATGAATTTATCGGGATGCAATTGAATGTCGCCATTCACCACATGCTCGAGCGCCGGTTTGCTGATCTCCTTCATGCGAATGAACCACTGCATGCTCAGTCGCGGTTCGATCATGGCATTAGTGCGTTCAGAAAATCCTACGCTGTTCTTGAATTCCTCGATCTTCACCAGATAACCCTCCTCTTCGAGCATCGCCACCATCTTCTTCCTCGCTACCATACGATCCTCTCCCACCAGTATCTCAGCGCTCTCACTCAGCGTGCCATCATCATTCATGATATCGATGACGGGCAAATTGTAACGCAGACCGATCTCGTAGTCGTTCGGGTCATGTGCCGGTGTGATCTTCAACGCGCCGGTACCGAAGGTCATGTCTACATAGGTATCCGCGATCACGGGAATTTCGCGTTTGATCAGCGGCACCAAAACCGTCTTACCAATAAACTCTTTGTAACGTTCATCATCCGGATGCACACAGATCGCCGTATCGCCCAAAATGGTCTCGGGGCGCGTGGTAGCCACGGTGAGATATACATTATCGCCTTTCAGCTGATATTTTACATAATGCAAGCGCGAGGTCACATCCTGGTAGATCACCTCTTCATTGCTGAGTGCGGTGCGTGCTTCCGGGTCCCAGTTCACCATGCGCAGGCCGCGATAGATATACCCTTTATTGAACAGATCGATGAAGGTGTCGATCACATCATCATAATACAGGTCGTCCATGGTAAAGCGTGTGCGCTCCCAATCGCAGCTGCAACCCAGTTCTTTTAATTGCTGCAGGATGATGCCACCGTATTTTTCTTTCCAGTCCCAGGCATGTTTTAAAAATTCGTCGCGGGAGAGGCTGGATTTTTTAATGCCCTGCTCGCGGAGCATCTTCACCACCTTGGCTTCTGTCGCGATGGAAGCGTGATCTGTGCCGGGCACCCAACAGGCATTCTTTCCCTGCATGCGCGCGCGGCGGATGAGCACATCCTGGATCGTATTGTTGAGCACGTGTCCCATGTGCAGCACACCGGTAACGTTCGGTGGAGGTATCACAATGGTAAACGGCTCCCGTTCATCGGGTTCGGAATGAAAGTAGTTCTTACCGAGCCAATGGGCATACCATTTCTTCTCAATCTCAGCGGGGTTATACGTTTTGGATATCTCCATAGCGGTGCAAAATTACGAAAACGCAGGCAGGCTTGTGGGTAGCTTTTCGCATCTTTGTGGGCGTGAACAGGCTTACACTCTTTCTCCTCTGTGCCTTTACGGTGGCCACCTCCATGGCCCAGGACCAAACCGATACGTGCCGGTTCATGACCTATAACACACTGAAGTTTGACAATACCGGTCTCGGCAAAGAAGTGCATTTCAGGACCATTCTGGCATCCGTACGGCCGGATATTCTGGTGACACAGGAACTGATGGATACCGGCGGTGCCACCAGATTCCGCGACAGCGTGGTGCGGGCGGTGGATACGCTATACGCCATGGCTACGTTCATCGACGGCTACGACAGCGACAACGGATTGTTCTACCGCAAAGACAAATACAGCTACATTTCCACCACGGCCATCCTGACCGAATTGCGGAACATCACACAATTCCATCTGCAGCATATCGCCAGCGGTGAGGAGTTGTATGTGTACTCCGTGCATCTGAAAGCAAGCAGCGGCGGTGAAAATGCGGCGCAACGCAAGCGTGAGGTGGACAGCCTGCGCAAGCATACGCTTACCCTGCCGGAAGAAGCCAATTATCTGGTGTGCGGCGACTTCAATATCTATGGCGATTATGAAGAAGCCTACACCGCATTGCTGGACGACACACAACCCGGGTATTTCCTGGATGTGCTGGAAGACAGCCTCACCTCCACCTGGAACAACGCCTCCAATGCGCGCTTCCACACACAAAGCACACGGCTGGATGCCTTTGGCGGTGGTGCTACCGGCGGACTGGATGACCGTTTTGACATGATCCTGTGCGGTCCCACGCTGTTAGATACCACGGGGATTTATTTGCTGCCATCCACGACACTGCCTATCGGCAATGATGGTGAACACTACAACATGGCCATCAATGACCCGGTGAATATGGCCGTAAGTGAGGAGTTGGCCGATGCGCTGTATTTTGCCTCAGACCATATTCCGCTGTATGCCGAATTTGTGTTCCGATATACGGAAACGCCTGTTGATACCACGCAGGATTCCACACTGCTGATCGTCTCCAATACACTGCAGGATCTGCAGTTGTTTCCCAATCCGGTGCAAGACCAAGTGAACTACATCAGCACCTCACCCGTGCTGCACTATGCCATCATGACCATAGACGGCCGCATCGTGCACATAGGCGGTCCCCTACCCGCCTCCGGAACCCTGCCCGGGGTGGAATATCTGCCTGCCGGAAATTATCTGCTGCATGTGCAGTGTGCCGACGGTTACAGCCGGCGCGTTTTCTCGAAAAAGTAAGGTGTTGGCCGTTTTAGGCGTATCTTTGGCGGGTTATGCAAAAAATCAAGGTAGGCATCATCCGCGAATCAAAATTTCCGCCGGATGCCCGTGTGCCGCTTAATCCAGCGCAATTACAACAACTGCAGCAGACCTTCCCCGACATTGATTTTGCCGTGCAGCCCAGCCTCGGCAGATGCTTTGCCGATGAAGAGTTCTCTGACGCCGGTATTCGATTGCAGGAGGACATGAGCGACCGTGATATTTTGCTTGGCGTAAAAGAGGTGCCCTACGACCTGCTGATACCCGGTAAGACCTACCTCTTCTTCTCACACACCATCAAAAAACAACCCCACAACCGCAAACTTCTGAGGGCATTACTTTCGAAACGCATCCGCATGATCGACTACGAATGCCTGAAAGATGAAAAAGGCATTCGGGTGATCGCCTTTGGCCGTTGGGCCGGGATCATCGGTGCACACAACGCCTTGTGGACCCTGGGCATGCGGTTGGGAGAGCATCATCTGAAACGCGCCCGCGATTGCCGCGATTACCATGAACTGCGCGCACAATATAAAGGGCTGCCCATCCCATCGATCAAGATCATCGTTACCGGTACCGGACGAGTTGGTAAAGGCGCTATCGAATTCCTGCGTGAGATCGGTATCCACGAAGTGGATAAGGAGGCATTTGTGAAGCAGTCCTTTAATGAGGCTGTCTTTTGTGTGCTGGACAGTGAAGACCTGTATGTGCGAAAAGACAACGGCACATACGAACGACAGGATTATCATCAGCATCCGGAAGCTTATAAAAGTGTATTTCTGCCCTTTGCTGCACACTGCGATGTACTCATCAATTGCATTTTCTGGAGTCCGGCAGCACCACAACTATTTGCCAAACAGGACATGGATAGTTCCGATTGGAAGATACGTGTGATCGCTGATGTGAGTTGTGATGTGAACGGCGGTGTACCGGCAACGATACGCAGCACTACCATCAATGAACCCGTGTTCGGATATGATGTGCGCACCGATTCGGAGATCGCTCCGTATATCCCCGAATCCATCGATATCATGGCCATCGACAACCTGCCGAACGAATTACCCAGATCAGCCAGCGAGGAATTCGGCAATCTGCTGATCCATAGTGTGTGGACGGAATTACTGAGCACGCATTCGCGGATGATAGATGAAGCTACGATATGCAAGGATGGCGAACTCAACAGCCATTTTGAATATTTGAAGGATTATGTAGCGGGCTAGGCCGCATTGCACCGTTCCGCCTTGTGCGCTGGAAGGGGATCAAGGGCTGCGCAGAACCTGATCACTCAGAGTTTCAAGTCACATGCTTTCTTTCTGTTCTTCCAGGATATCGGATAACAGATTGCGCGCTCTGAACAATTGGGCTTTCACGGTGCCCAGCGGCATCTGGAGTTTCTCGGCGATCTCCTCATAGGAGAGCTCATCAAAATAGCGCAGCTCCACCAGCTTCCGGTATTTCGGATTCAACTCGTCCAGGATGGTCCTGATCACCCACGCCCGCTGGTCTCTGATGAATTTTTCTTCGGGATCGGGAGCAGAGGTGCGGATATTGGAAAATGCGATACGGGTGGATTCATCATTCTCATCATCGATACTCAGCGTATGCAAACGCTTTTTACGGATGTGATCGATCGCATTATTCACAGCGATTTTGAACAGCCAGGTACTAAAGGCAAAATCAGGTGTGTATTTGCGGAGATTCATGAACGCCTTGCCAAAAGCTTCAATGGTCAGGTCATCGGCATCGTCGCGATTGTGCACCATTTTCAGGAGCATGTAATTGATGGTATCGCGATAGCGCTCCATCAGATCGGTATATGCGCGCTGGTCGCCGCTGCGTGCACGCTCCACCAGTTCAAGGTCTTCTCTGGCGCGATCGGATAAATGCTCGTTCAATCCCATCTATATCGGGTTTTTACGAGTGCCGCTTTGGCAAAACGGAAATAGTAGAATATCTGAAGAATATCATACCACTCTATGTATCGTTTCAGGTCAGTTTCACCCAGCCGCTGCATGCACACGCCATAGATATAACGCTGCAATACCATGCGTAGTATCCACACACCTGCGGCTACGTACCACCACGGATGCATGAATATAAATATGAAGGGCGCCGACAGCCAGAACAGGATATGTGTGATCGGTTGCAGGCCCAGCCACAGCTTATGTCTGAAGCGGTAATATCTGGCTGTGGAGAGGTGGCGGGTCTTTTGCTCACGCCAGTCCTCCCAGGTTTCCTTGGGTTCGCTGATAGTGAATGCTTCCGGTCTGATCACGATGCCGGTATTACGGCGTGTGGCTACCTTGTTGATGAAAAGGTCGTCGTCGCCGCTCGGTAGGTGGCGGTGGTCAAAGAACCCGTTGGAATTGAAAAACAAATGCTTCTGATACGACAGGTTGCGCCCTACTCCCATATACGGCACGCCGGCCAGTGCAAAGCTCAGATAATTCATTGCCGAATGCACGGTCTCATATCGGATCCGGCGGTTCAGTGCGCCCGGCTGCTTTTCGTAAGCGCCATAGCCCAGCACGATCTCTTTGCCTTCCGTGTATCCCGACATCATGCCCCTAAGCCACTGGTCGCTCGCCGGATAACAATCGGCATCGGTCAGCAGTACGGTTTCATAGGAGGCCGCTTTCAATCCCAGGGTGAGCGGAAATTTCTTGCCGGCCATCATGCGGTTGCTGTTCTTCGTGCTGGTGCGCTTCAGTCGGGGTTCTTTCTGGCCGAGGAAAAATAAATATTCCATCGTGCCATCTTCCGAATTGTCATCCACCACGATCACTTCGAATACAGGATAATCCTGCGAGAGGATGCGCGGCAGATTCTTTTTCAGATTGGTATCCTCATTCCGCGCGCAGATGATGATGCTCACGGGTGGAAGCTCACGCCCTTCTGCTGACCGTTCTTTGAATCGTGCCAGACGTAAATGGAAAAACAAGAGGTAGAATAGTTGTACCGCCGCAGCTCCGCAAAACACATAAAATACCATCGAGAGGATAAAACTGTCGCTCATAGTGTGCAGCTGCAAAGGTAGAAGTTCGCTTTTGCCTCCGCGTGCAGGGCGGGCACACGCAATTTACATATGCACAAGCTTTCCACAATTACCGTAATTTTGTCGCGTGTTTTTCCAACTAGATGCTGCAGACCCGCACTCCCGCGCCAGAGCCGGGGCCATCCGGACCGATCACGGAGTCATCCATACACCCATTTTCATGCCGGTGGGTACCATCGGAACGGTGAAGGGTGTGCATTTCAGTGAACTGGAAGAAGATATTGCGGCAGAGATCATTCTGGGCAATACGTATCATCTGTATCTCCGTCCCGGCACCAACATCATGGAAGCCGCCGGCGGACTGCATGCCTTCAGCACCTGGGAAAAACCGATTTTGACCGACAGCGGCGGATACCAGGTATTCTCGCTGGCCCAGATGCGCAAGATCAAAGAGGAGGGTGTTACGTTTCAATCACATATCGACGGTTCCAAACATGTATTCACACCGGAAAACGTGGTCGACATCCAACGCAGCATCGGCGCTGATATCATAATGGCATTGGATGAATGTCCCCCCTACCCCTGCACACGTCCTTATGCCAAAAAAAGTATGGAACTGACCCACCGCTGGCTCGACCGCGGTATTGCGCAATTCCATAATACGGAACCGAAATACGGGCACCGCCAATTTCTCTTTCCTATTGTTCAGGGCAGTGTTTATCCTGATATGCGGAAGGAATCAGCGGAGTATATCGCCTCCAAGAATATGGAAGGCAATGCGATCGGCGGACTGAGCGTTGGAGAACCTGCAGAGGACATGTATGCGATGACCGAGCTGGTGTGCAATATCCTGCCGTATGAAAAACCGCGGTATCTGATGGGTGTGGGAACCCCCGCAAACATCCTTGAATGTATTGCTCTGGGTATCGATATGTTTGACTGCGTGATGCCCACGCGCAACGGTCGCAACGGCATGCTGTTCACGGCAGAGGGTATTATCAATATCCGGAATAAAAAATGGGAAGCGGATTTTACACCCATCGATGCGTCCAGTCCGGCATTGGTCAGCCGCCGTCATTCCAAAGCGTATCTTCGTCACCTGTTCGCCTCCGGAGAACGTCTTGGCCCGCAAATTGCGAGTATTCATAATCTGGCCTTTTATCTGTGGCTGGTAAGAGAAGCCCGCCGTCAGATACTGGCCGGTACTTTTGCCAGCTGGAAGGTGCACATGGTAAAAAAAGTATCTACCCGATTATAAACGATGCCGATCTTCCGCAACCCGATCACCCTGCTCGACAGATATGTGATGCGAAAATTCATCGTATCCACGGTCTTCGCGCATCTGATCATCATCAGCATTGCGATCGTGATCGATCTGTCGGAGAAATCGGAAAAGTTCGTGGAGCGCAATGCCCCTACGGCGGAGATCGCACAGTATTACCTGGATTTTATTCCTTTCATAGCCTCCATCCTCGCGCCCCTGCTCATCTTTCTGGCGGTGATCTTTTTCACCTCCCGCATGGCCTACAACAGCGAGATCATCGCCATGTTCAACAGCGGCATGCAATTCGGTCGGTTCCTGCGGCCTTATTTCATCTGCGGTATAGCGGCAGTGGGCATATTAGCGTATTCCAATTACTGGCTGGTACCCAATACGAACAAGCGGAAACTCGCCTTTGAGGATAAATACATCCACGCCCCGAAGAATTACGGCAATAACCTGCACCTGAAGATAGATCAGAACACCTTTGTGTCGCTCGAACGTTTTCGTTTCAAGAATAACGAAGGCTACAACTTCTCTTTGGAAATGTTCTCGGGAACAGGTGACAAGCGGGCACTCGCCAGAAAGATCAATGCCAATAAGATCGTATATCAGGGGGATAACACCTGGCGCATCGTTGACTATAAGAACTGGGAGATAAAAGGTGCCCGTGAAAAATACACAGAAGGCAAAACCATGGATACTGTACTGGATCTGCAGCCCGCAGATTTCGATGCCGATATCCGTGTAAAGGATGTACTCACCTATGCCGAGATGGAAGCCTATATCCAGGAAAAAGAAGACGAAGGCACCGGCGAACTGGAATATTTCAAGGTGGAACAATACCGAAGAGCATCCTCAGCCATGTCGGCCCTGATCCTTGTGATCATGGGTGCAGCGCTGGGCAGTCGTAAGATCCGCGGCGGAAACTGGTTCAACATCATCGCCGGGGTGGCGCTCAGTGCTTTGTATATCTTCTTCCTGCAATTCACCACTTCCTTTTCCATCAACTCCGACCTCCACCCGGTGATCGGCACCAATATCCCGAATATTCTCTTTGCGCTGATCGCTGTTTATCTGGTCAAGCGCGCATCTAAATAAAAACACTATGCATGAGCATGTTCTCTGCGAACATGCTAATGATCAAAGGTGCATTGCAGAATTATTTGAACACCAAAGCATACTGACCCGTCACATCATCACAGGTCATTATTTTTATTGATAAGTATCGAACATAATTGTCTGCGCCCCTTAGAACGGCGGCTCATTGTTCATGTCGATATCATCCAGGTCATCCATTTTGGATTTCCGCGTGATGGTCGCTTTGTTTTCCGGAATGACATTGGCCAGCGGAGTAAGATTGTTCGGTGTATACATCTCATCGAGATCAACGAATTTGATGTATTTATCCACGAATCGCAGGCGTACATTTTCCAGTGAACCGTTACGGTGCTTGGCGATGATCACCTCGGCCACGCCGGCAGTCTTGTTACCCTGCTCGTCGAGGTCGAGACCGTAATATTCGGGACGATACAGGAAGCATACAATATCGGCATCCTGTTCAATGGCACCGGATTCACGCAGGTCAGACAGCATGGGGCGTTTGGCGCCGCCGCGATCTTCCACTTTACGACTCAGCTGCGACAAGGCGATGATAGGTATATTCAATTCTTTGGCGATCGACTTGAGCGAGCGGGATATCTGACTGATCTCCTGTTCACGGTTCCCGCCGCGGCTGGTATCTCCTGCGGTCATCAGCTGGAGATAATCGATCACTACCAATTGTATGTCATGCTGCATTTTCAACCTGCGGCACTTGGCGCGTAATTCAAAGATGTTGATGGCAGGTGTGTCATCGATAAAAATGGGAGCTTCGCTCAAGCGACCGCTCAGCTTTACCAACTGCACCATCTCGTGTTCGGCGAGATTGCCCTTGATGATCTTCTCGGCCGGAATTTCCGTTTCGGCAGAGATCAGACGTTTCACGATCTGCTGCGAACTCATTTCCAGTGAGAACACCGCCACGCCCTTCTTGAAATCCACGGCCGCATTGCGGGCCAGCGACAGGGTGAATGCTGTTTTACCCATCGCAGGGCGGGCAGCCACGATGATCAGGTCAGACCTCTGCCAGCCTCCAGTTACGCGATCGAGTGCGCTGAAGCCGGAAGGACAGCCGGTGAGCGCGTCCTCATGCTTCCGCGCCTCATCGATCTCCTTGATGGTGGCGCTTAACAGGTTATTGATATCACTGAAACTGGTGCGGAGGTTCTTGTCGGCAATGTTGAACAGGTTCTGTTCTGCCTTATCGAGCAATTCAAACACATCCGTGGTATCCTCGTAGGCATCATGGACGATCTCCGAAGAGATGCGGATGAGTTCGCGCTGGATGAATTTCTGCGCTACGATACGGGCATGATGCTCAATATGCGCAGCCGATGCCACCCTGTTGGTAAGGGAGGTGATATAAAATGGCCCGCCTGCCTCTTCCAGCTGCCCCATGCGGCGCAACTCCTCGGTAACGGTCAGCAGGTCAATGGGTTGTGTTTTTTCGAACAGGCGGCGGATAGCCGTAAAGATCAGTCGATGGCGGTCATCATAAAAACTATCGGCCCGCAGGATCTCGATCGCGTTGGTCACGGCGTCACGGTCGATCATAAAGGCGCCCAACACCGCCTCCTCGAGGTCAGATGCCTGGGGTGGGACTTTACCATAGACCACAGACGACAGGTCGGCCTGCGGCCGCTTGTTGCGGAAACCGTCTGATGTTCTGCGCTGCTGGTTGGGTTTATTCGGATCGTAGTCTGCCATGGTTCACGTGCTGGTCGGTTGTATAATGCCTCCGCAAAGGCTGCAGAGGGGTGCCAAAAGTAGGAAGCCGCCGTCTCTCAAACGAACAATTCTCGGGAAAAAATAATGCACACCGGGAACGTTATTTTACACGCTCGCCTACCGCCTATTTTCCTGTAATTTACGACAAACGAAAATAGTTGTTCACTCATTATCCACAACCGGGATCCGACACGTGTCCGGGTCATATCAGCAACCGCCCTTTCCGCAATTATTACCGCAGCGCTTACCGGCGCCACAGCCTGTTCCTGACTGGATGGAGGTAAGGCGCTCTGCAGGCAGCACCTGTGGTGTATACTCCACGTCCTGCATCTCCAACTGCTTCAGGAAACTGCGCAAATGCTGCTCTGAGGCCTCGATCAATACTTTGTAAACATGTATCGCCGCAGAATCTGTCATCAGGGCCAGTCCCTGCTCGAGTCCTGCAATATCCTGTTCTTCGATCAAGGCACCGGCTTTCAGCGCTTCCGTAAATGAACCACCTGCCTGTTCCTTTAGTTCCAGGAATCGACTATTCCAGGATGCCTCGGTGAATGCACCATAGGCTGTCGGGATATCCGCCGGGGACGGCAATAATCCGTTCAGCAGATCGCGATGGTTCTCTTCTGCCCTGATCTTGTGTTCAAACACCGGATGGGCATAGCGCGTATTGGCCAGCATATAAATATCACGGGCCAGCTTTTCTTCCCATATCTGTATGGCAACATTTTCCTGTTGGGCTCGTGTTAAAGCCGGTGATACCTGAGCAAACAGTGTTCCACAGGCGATCAGGCCTAATAACATTACATACTTCGTCATAGCATAGGTATTTATGTATAACAAAGCTACCGGCCCCGTTCTCCGGGTTCTGTAATAATTGATACAGTGGAAAGTGAGATTCAGCAACTCACTCGTGCTTGTGTGCACGCTTCTTGATCATGCCACCGCGGGTGTCCTTCACACTTTGCATCACGACGAATGCCGACTTATCGATCAATTGGATCTCAGAGGTAAGGCGGTTTACTTCCAGACGGGTGATGACCGTGAAAATGATATCGACATCCGACTGTCGGTGTCCATGCGTACCAAAGCCGCGTTTACCTTTATAGAGGGTAACACCCCGTCCCAGTTTTTCGGTGATCATCACACGTATCTCTTCTGATCGCGGAGAAATAATGGTAACTGCGGTGTATTCCTCTATACCCTCGAGAATAAAATCCACCGTCCTGCTGGCCGCCAGATAGGTAAGCATGGAATATAGCGCTGTTTCGATGGACAGCATCCAGGCGGCAACGGAAAAAATGATCACGTTAATGATCAGGATCATATCCCCTACTGTCAGGCTCAGCCGCCGTGTGACCATAATGGCCATCACCTCTGTACCATCGAGCACGCCGCCTCCGCGCATCACAAGCCCAATCCCCAATCCTAAAAAGAACCCGCCAAAAACGGCAACCAGCAATCTATCTTCCGTGATCATCGGTATGGAAACAAGCTCCACAACTATTGCCAAAGCGATGATACTGAAAGCCGCGCGGGCAGCAAATCCCGGCCCGATCGCACGGTAGGCCATCAGGATGAATGGCATACTGATCAATGCAAATAAAATGGAAAACGGCCAGCCTGTCACCGCTGCGGTCAACAATGCGATACCCACGGCACCGCCGTCAATAAGATGACTCGGCAATAAAAATCCGAGAAGACCGGTGGCGGCAGAACATACGCCAAATATCATGAGCATAATGCTCGTGGCCAGTTGTTTGCTGCGGGTTCTTACCCTCTCGAATTCACGCAACAGGGCGTATTCGGATACTCTATCTGAATGAGGTGTTCTTTTCTTTTGCTGCTCTGATAAAAATTTGATCAAAAACGGATGCATGCCGATAAAAATAACACATAACGCACTATAAAACAAAAACGGCGTTATGCATCTGCACAACGCCGCTGTATGTGAAACATTTTGTCAGATCACTTGAATGCATCCAGACCGGTTACATCGGCACCGGTGATGAGGAGGTGAATATCATGTGTTCCTTCGTAAGTGATCACACTTTCGAGGTTCATCATGTGACGCATGATCGAATATTCGCCGGTGATACCCATTCCGCCGAGGATCTGGCGTGCTTCTCGGGCGATATCAATGGCCATCTTTACGTTGTTGCGTTTAGCCATGGATATTTGCGCGGGAGTTGCCTTGCCTTCGTTCTTCAACACGCCTAATCGCCATGCCAACAGTTGTGCTTTGGTGATCTCAGTGACCATCTCAGCGAGTTTCTTTTGCGTGAGCTGGAAACCGCCGATCGGTCTGCCAAACTGCACACGCTGCTTGCTGTATCGCAGAGCCGTATCATAACAATCCATGGCAGCGCCGATCGCGCCCCAGGAAATACCGTAACGCGCAGTAGAGAGGCACATGAGCGGACCCTTCAAACCTTTGATCTCCGGGAACAGGTTTTCCTTGGGCACTTTCACGTTATCGAATACCAGCTCTCCGGTGGCGCTGGCACGTAAACTCCATTTTCCATGTGTTTCCGGCGTGGTAAATCCTTCCATACCGCGCTCAACGATGAGGCCGCGGATCTTACCTTCCTCATCCTTTGCCCAAACCACGGCTATATCCGCGAAAGGCGCATTGCTGATCCACATCTTTGCCCCATTGAGCAGATAGTGATCGCCCATATCCTTGATATTGGTGATCATACCGCCCGGGTTGGAACCGTGGTCGGGTTCTGTCAAACCAAAACATCCGATGAGTTCACCGGCACCCAGTTTAGGCAGATACTTGCGCTTTTGTTCTTCACTGCCGAAGGTGTAGATCGGATACATCACCAAACTCCCCTGCACGCTCACCAGGGAACGAATACCGCTATCGCCGCGCTCGATCTCCTGCATGATAAGGCCGTAACTGATGTTATCCAGTCCGCCACCGCCATATTCGGCAGGAATGGAAGGACCGAAGGCGCCGATCTCGGCCAGACCTTTGATCAGGTGACGGGGTGTTTCTGCACGTTGTGCATATTCTTCAATGATCGGGGATATCTCCTGCTTCACATACTGGCGAACCGTGTCGCGAATAAGCTTATGTTCAGTGGTAAGCAGGTCGTCGAGCTGATAATAATCTACCCCTTCAAACAGATCGTTAGGCATGCGCGTATATTTTCGGCAAAGTTACGTATTGGCAGGCAGAAAGTTCACGAAGGGCCGCGGATGGATTTCCTACCTTTGCTGCATGGCGAAGATCGTTTTACAGGGCATGGCCTTCCACGCATATATCGGCGTATATGAGCAGGAACAGCTATCCGGCAACGACTTTCTGGTGGATGTCGAACTGTATAGCCCGGCTATCCGCTCTGAAAATGACGACCTGTCCCGAACCATCGATTACGGCAAAGTATACGCCCTGGTGGCCACTGTGATGCAGGGTCGCTACAGCCTGATAGAAACAGCTGCGGCAGCCATCGCAGAGGCGATCCGAACTGCTGATCTGCCGCTGGACGGGTTCCTCGTGCGCGTAGCCAAACTGCATCCTCCGCTGGGCGGCATCACCGATCGTGTGTACGTGGAAGTGCAGGGATGAAGATCGGTTGGCAGATTCTCTGAATAATGTGTATTTTTGCGCACTCCGGTCGGATGGCCGAGGGGCTAGGCAAGGCTCTGCAAAAGCTTTTACAGCGGTTCGAATCCGCTTCCGACCTCAAAACCCGCTTAACAGCGGGTTTTTTTATGCACGCAACTGCCAAATAAAAATGGGTGCCCAACACATGGTCAGGCACCCGAAAGTCAACGGACAGGCATTTCACCTATCACTCAGCTATCACAATAGCACGGTCATAATGTGCGGTGTTCCCATGAACGAGTAAATGGTAATATCCCTGCGGAAGTGCAGGTAACTGCACATTCCAGGTAAAGGTACCCTGCACGGCGGCGTGGTATATTGCATCATATACCGAACGACCGGTCACATCTGTAACACTAAAGGTAAAACTACCCGGCTCTGTCACATCCATCTGCACGCGGAAGTTGCCGTTAGAAGGATTCGGGAATACGTTGAACGTTTCGCTTACCGCAACTTCCGGCACATCAACGGTAAATTCCGGTGTGATCCAGTAAGTACCGGTGGTTGCATTGAAATAATCAGCGTTGGTAGCTGAAACCCCGGCATACATGATCTTGCCGGTAGACTCAATGTAGGCCATGTTGCCATATAACAGGTAGGTAGATGCGGGACATACATACACTTCACTCGGCTGATATACCTTTCCGGTGGATACATCCACGGTAACTAATCCGATCTCCCCACCACCGGTATCAGCGTTGAGGCCGAGCAGGTAAACCAGTCCGGCAGCACGGTTGACCACGATATCCACGAAGCCGCCATCGGTCAGTTCGCCCATCAGCGGCACATCTGTTTCAATTTTCGCGAAGGCTTTGGTTTCGGGATCAAAGGAGATCAATGCGTATTCAAATTCAGGATCATACCGCCAGGCGAGAAAAATGTATCTGCCATCCGGCAATTGGAACAGGTTTGGTGTTTCCTTATTGGCGTTATCCATTGCAGTTACAAATCCGGGTTCCTCCGGAACTAACTCATCTGTCAACCAAACAAAACCATTGATGGCCTGATCATAGTACTCTGCACCTGCAAAGCAGTTTCCACCGTAAGTGGGGTATCCTCCAACCACCACTGCACCGCCGTCATTACATGGCAAAACCAAGGCGGATGAACGCGCAATGACCAAACTGCCTGCGCTGGCAGAGGTACCTGCGGCAGGATCGTACAGTTCGGGATAGGCTGCAGCATCGGGGCTATACCATCCGCCAACGATCAGCAGTTTGCCGGAAGTCAGTTCCACGCCGGAACCCTGCATCCGCGGATACAGAAGATTACCACCGGCTGAAAAGGATCTGGTTTCCTGGTCAAAGATCTCAATATTGGCATATGCCGGAATACCCCAGTCATAGCCGCCGCCGGCAAGCATGAACCTGCCGTCGGACATCCTGATCAGGATGGCATTGTCATGCGGGTACAGCATATTGACATTGGTAAATGTATTGAGCTCAACATCATAGATATCGGCGTACGCTGAGGAAACAAATCCCACACTTCGTCCACCGAACAGCAACACATTGCCCTCATCATCCTGGCTCACTTGAATGGCAATGCGGGTCGAATTCATTTGAGGACCCGGCTCAAAAAGGCCTCCGGCTGTTTGTGCGCTAACGTACACAGCGAACAGCGGAGCTATCATGAGTAACAATATTCGATTTTTCATGGCTGCATATTTTAGCACTCCAAAATTCCCTGCGAGAAAGGGAAGCAGCAATGATGTCCATCACCCGCCGGCGTAACTAATATCACCCGGGTAAAACACACATAAGACCGAAAATGCTAATCGGTGATCGCAGAGGTAGTGCCAACAGGGCGCACACAGCGGCAGGTCATGCCATAATTCTTAGAGAAATAATTGGTGAACGACAAGGGCAATTTTTCCTTCAGGAAATAATACACCCAGGCGGTGGAGGAGGTATAACTATCGGAAGACCAATAACTGGCCTGCACATTACCACCGCTGTAGCGCCCATTCTGGTTGGGCGGGTACCCGAATTTCATATTGAATCCCAGACTATCGCTATAGGCCAACGCATAACCGGTCTTTTTATCTCCGCCGGTCCACACGATAAGGCTATCCCACTCTGCGCGGTTAGGGAGATGCCATCCCGGGGGGCACGCTGTTACAGCCTCCTCCCAGGTGTAAAGACGACCAAAGTCCTTGCACCCCATATCCTTCGTGTCGTAACAAAAACTTTTAGCCGTTTTAAAACGCAGATTTTCACCCATCCATTCATAATTCCGGATGCGAAAAGCTGCATATGACCTGCCGTCGCGTGTATCCGTGAAAGAAAAAACTGAATCGGCCCTGATCAGGGACGATTGTGTCTGTGCAACCATCATATCGGGGAACAACAGGCAAGCGAAAAAACAGATGACAGAGGCAATTTTCACATGACAAAAATCTTAATATTTCGGCGGTTTTGCAATGCAGGTTCAAACAAACCGTAAAATTCATTCTACCTTAGCCTTATGGAAATACTGGTAGTGGCCTCCACTCTGCCTGAGTTACAATCAGTTACAGCCGCCTGTCAGGTGGAATTCCTTTCCGAAGGTCTCTACACATACACATTACCGAAGAGCGGGCGCACCTTTCACGTGCTTATCGCAGGCGTTGGCGCTCCGTCAACCGTATTTCAGCTTACCCGACTGCTGATGCAGCACAGGCCAAAACTGGCCATACAGGCCGGTATCGCCGGCGCATACGATACCGATCTGCGTATCGGACAGGCCGTTATTGTGCAGCAGGATCGCTTTGGCAGCCTGGGTGCGGAGGAAGAGGACCGTCTGCTGGATGTGTTCGATCTCGGATTTTCCGATCCTGACGCCACTCCTTTCCGCAATGGCCAGCTGCAATCCTCCATCCGCGACCTCGGACCCTGGCAGGCGCTGCAAAAAGTGAACGGTATCACCGTAGATACCACCACCGGAACCGAAGCGACCAGATCCCTGCGCTTTAAAAAATATCATCCACACATCGAGACCATGGAAGGCGCTGCCTTTTATTATGTGTGTGCGCAACTTGGGATACCGGCAGTGCAAATACGCACCATATCGAACTACGTAGAAAAGCGCAATAAACTGAACTGGAATATCCCCCTCGCCGTTTCGGCATTACAGCAACCGCTGTTGGACTTTTTAGAAACCTACACTGACTGATGCGACTATCTCTCGCTTATTCTCCGTGTCCGAATGACACCTTCATTTTTGATGCTATCGCCAATGCGCGTATAGACACGGAAGGGCTGGAATTCGACATCACACTGGCCGATGTGGAGCAATTGAACCGCTGGGCGATGGAAGAAACACATGACATCACCAAACTGAGCTTTCATGCTTTTGCCTATGTGAGTGAAACTTATGCGATACTCTCCTCCGGAGCAGCGCTCGGACGCGGCTGCGGGCCCCTGCTGATATCCCGGGATGAGATACCGCGTTCCAAGATCGAATTTTGCCTCATGGGTATTCCCGGCCGCCATACTACGGCCAATTTCCTCAGTATGCTCGCCTTCCCGGAAGCGGCAACCAAAAAAGAAATGGTGTTCTCCGATATCGAACAGGCCCTATTGGATGGCCGCTTAGATATCGGCCTGATCATTCATGAGAACCGATTCACCTATCAGCAAAAAGGTCTGCGCAAGATCGCCGACCTCGGCGAATGGTGGGAAACGAAATATCGCATGCCCATCCCGCTGGGCGGCATCGCAGCGCGCAAATCACTCGGGAAAGCAACACTGGAGAAGATCAACCGGGTGATCCGCAGAAGTGTGGAATACGCCTTTGCACATCCTGCCGAAAGCCATGCATACGTTTGTGCGCACGCGCAGGAAATGGACCCGCAGGTGATGCAACAGCATATCGATCTGTATGTGAACGAGTATAGTGTGGATCTCGGCGAAGAAGGGAAATCCGCTATCGATACTTTATATCGTGTGGCGATGGAGAAAAAGGTCATCAGCCAGTTGTATTATCCGCTCTTTGCCGACCAGGTTTCATAATACCGAAGCAATATCAAGCATGCCGTTTCGGCATCGGTGCCAAACACAAATATCCCATCCTGATGCCCTGCGGCTACGATCATACCGCCGGCGCCTCCCGCTGCACATAAGCTCCCGATGGCATCAGCCATTTCAGGCGTGCCATAGGTGATGGACGGCGGGGTTGTTGGCACTTCATGTATGTGTGTTTGCCAAAGTCCCGCATGATGCACATGGATGACCATACTGATGTCCCTTCTGTGCAGGTAACAGGCGGCATGTGTCATGGATTCCGATGATGCTGCTACTGCGCCTCGGCAATGTACGGTATTGGCAGGGATGTCTGCCCGCGTCACAAGGGCGACATCGTTCTCCGTCA
>DAIMYJ010000021.1:6584-10774 GCA_036734545.1 Chitinophagales bacterium | reverse complement strand
ACGGTATTGGCAGGGATGTCTGCCCGCGTCACAAGGGCGACATCGTTCTCCGTCATCGGAAATACTGATCCGGTCTGTGTGCCGGTAATGAAGAAAGTATCTGTTCCCGGCACGCGCACCGACACATTACCGAACCCGATGCCATCGGGATAGACACCGATCAATCCCATCTGATGCAGGGTGTCACGGACACTCAGCAATGTCCGGGGAACCGGCATATCCAGCGGCTCCTGCTGAAACAACACGGAAAATTTTACATACCCCTCGTCATGCAGCATACACAAATGTATCCCTTTTGCGTTTGAGTGAATAAACAGGTATGTTTTTTGCTTGATATTCGAATGATGATGCACATAAAAACGACTATACCGGCCCTGCTGATGCTCAGCCTATTGGCCATAGGATGCGAAAAAGAAACTGCTACCGATGCCGTTGAGATGGAATCCGGCACCTTGTATGATTATACGGGGCTCGACGGTTGCAGCTGGATCATCCAGCTTGCCGACGGCACCAAATTCGAACCTGCCAATCTCGGCGATTTTCCTATTACACCGGAAGACGGTAAACAGATCTATTTCACCTACACGCCGCTCGATGCGGGTTCTATCTGTATGGTGGGTACGGTCATCGAGATACAGTCCATCCGCGAGTGATGCGGTGACCGTGATCAGTCGGTTTAAGAAATCTCACGGACGCGTTCAGGGAACATTGCACGCAGCGCAGCCTCGGTAGGCTGACATATCCCTTTCTCAGTGATCAGACCGGTGACCAGGTGAGCCGGCGTTATGTCAAAAGCGGGGTTCAGGGCCTGTGCCTGTTCCGGGGCTGTGCGGACGGACAATATCTGATCTTTATACATCCCCTGTGCATGTGTTACCTCATCCGCTGACCGCTCTTCAATAACTGCTTCGGTGTACACATCGCGCATCGTAAAATCGATACTGCCGCTGGGTGCTGCCACGTAAAAAGGTACACCATGCGCATGAGCAGCCAGCGCTTTCAGATAGGTGCCGACCTTATTGATCACATCACCGCGCAGGGATGTTCTATCGGTGCCCACCAGCACCATATCCACCTTTCCCTGTTGCAGGAGCAGGCCTGCAGCATTATCAGCGATGAGTGTATAGGGGATATTATTTTCACCTAATTCCCAGGCTGTTAATTGTGCGCCCTGATTCCGCGGTCTTGTTTCACTTACATACACATGCACCGGAATACCCTGCTCTGCTGCCAGATAGATCGGCGCAGTGGCCGTTCCGCGATCCACGGTGGCCAGCCAGCCGGCATTGCAATGTGTGAGGATATTTACCGGCACACCGGGTTTCTGATCTGCGATGGATCGGATCACGGAAAGTCCGTGTTCACCGATGGCCGAATTCATCTGCACATCTTCATCAGCGATCCATTGTGCGCGAACGCGGGCATACCATTTCGACTCGGCGATGGAGTCGTTGCCGGTGATAGCGGGCAGCATTTCATCCAACGCCCATTTCAGATTCACTGCCGTTGGTCGTGTGCGCAGCAATTTGCCATAGGCTTCCTCAAAAAAGAAATCCCGTGCACAACTTGCCGGCACTTCGCACCCTGCCAAGTACATGCCCCAGGCAGCGGCAGCGCCGATCAAGGGCGCACCGCGCACCCACATATCGCGAATGGCCGTGCACATTTCATCAACCGTGCGGATATCGGCGATCACCACTTTATGCGGCAGCCAACGCTGATCGATCAGTTGCACCACCGTATCATCCTCCGGGTGGAGCCATATCGTGCGATATTGTTTACCTTTAATGAGCATTTATGTCCGGCAAGTCTTTCGTTCTCCTGTTATGTATGGTCATGCACCAATGCAGCGTATACGCACAACAGGATATTTATGTTTTCATTGACTCCACTACAATAATCGGCAAAATTACGGATAACCGGGTGTACACCGGACCGAATGCCATCGCTTATACCATCAGCGGCAATATTTTGTATGCCGGCGACAGCACTACCCGGTCGGCCATGCTGTTTGGCGTGAATGCCAAAAATATCCTGAGTAAAAAGAGCGGCCTGGTCTTTCAGGCCGATATGCAAACGGTGCAGTATTTTACCATGCACAGCAGTTTTTACCTCGGCGATCATCCGATCGATCGCGATAATGAAAGGCTGCTTTCATTCGAGGTGATCAACGATTCACTGTGTCTGGTGCGGAGCGGTCAGCATGGCGATAGTCTTATCGGCACAGTGGAAGGTCGATTCACCAATCAGGTGCAGATCGTGGCGGCTGCGCATTTATATATCCGCCATTATCACCTCGATGAACTGGTGCGCAAACGCATGCTGCAACTGGAAGGCGAAACCGTTGCCGATGGGACCGGTATCATCCGCCCGATGTATGACCGCGGCCCCTATTTCGAATGGACCTGGGACGGCAAAACCTTAAAGCCTTACTGGGGCTACCGGCCGGAAGATGAATGGAACTTTGACGGCAAATACCTCAAACCCGCCTGGACTGCCGACCCGCAAAGTGAATGGGTGTGGGATGGCACCATCCTCAAGCCCTTCTGGGATGCCGGCGTGGAACACCAGTGGATATGGCGTGACGGCATGCTCAAGCCGTTCTGGGACAGCGATCCTGACCGCCAGTGGGTGATGGAAGACAATGTGATCAGGCCTATGTGGCGCTTCAATACCATGCAGGAATGGGTGGTGGAAGGTCAGGTGCCGCTGCCGGTGGTGGCTTTGGTTGTTCTGGGGTATGCCGACCGGTGATTGGGAACCTGCCCCTATTTCAGTATCTTTGGCCTTCATTTTTTAAACAGTATTATGAAACAACTACGGATATTCCTGCTGCTCGGCGCACTGGCATGTGTGTTGAACACTGAAGCACAGCAGACCAAGATCGCCTACATCAACTCACAGACCTTATTGGAGTCGATGCCTGAAGCCAAAGCGGCCAATGATAAACTCATCGCTTATGCCCGTGAATTCGATTCTCTGTATCAGGCATATGTGATCGAATACCAAAAACTCGTGAATGACATCCAGGGGAACCCGAACCTGAGCGAGGTAGCCCGCGAAGCCAAGATCCAGGATGCCATGATGCTGGAGCAGCGCATTCAGGCTTATGAATCGGAAACACAGCAAAAACTCGACGCTAAAAAAGCTGAGCTGTTCGACCCGATCATCAAGACCGCAACTGAAACGGTGAAGACAGTAGCAAAAGAGAACGGTTACGCCTATGTGATCGACAACTCGCTGTCAGTGCTTATCATGGCACCGGAAGGAGATGACATCCTCCCGCTCGTGAAGAAAAAAATGAACATCCAGTAATCGGATCCATTACCATACTGAATAGCCGGTTGAGCATGTGTTCAGCCGGCTATTATTTTTTCCCATAACACACCGCCCCGCACGCGGATGCTCAACAGATATACGCCGGGTGTTATCGGTTCGGGCAGACAATACTGTCCACCCACACCTGTCAGATCTCCGGTCATCCTTTTCCCGGCCATGTCATACAATTGCACGCCCATGATAGGGGCATCGCACGTGATGGTAAAACAGGATACAACAGGGTTAGGAAAGACATTCAACGAAAGGAGCGGTGCTGACGATGTTTGAATAGAGGTGGAGGCACCGGAATATACCAGCGCAAAAAATACGGTATCCGCATGCGTGATAAATCCGCTCATCCACACATTGCCTTCCGCATCCGACTGAATATCATATCCGAGATCGGCTCCTGAAAGACCGTAAAAGGTGCGTGAGATCTCCTCCCCTTCAGCATCTACGATCGTGAACAGTAATTCATTCTCTCCGCTGGCAGGATCATAACCGAAACCGGTGATACCATACCTGTTGCCGGGCAGAGCGGTGATATCATATCCGGCTTCAGATCCGGGATACGGAATGCGGTTCTCCGCCAATACATTGCCCATCGTATCCACGCGGAGGAATAATACATCGAACTGAGGATCCAATGCCGAGGCAGATTCACCACACACATATACGGTGCCGTCATTCTGTAAATGTATGTTCTTGCATCCGCTGTTATAGGTGTCGGTGATCGGGACATCGAATACCAGCGTATTATCAGGCGACACCTTGGCATAAAATGCATGGTAATCGCCGCTCGCTCCCTGACGGTCGCCCGAGATCAAAACATTACCGCCGGGCAGGCACACGATACCCATGCCATAATCATT
>DAIMYJ010000021.1:2062-6484 GCA_036734545.1 Chitinophagales bacterium | reverse complement strand
TCGCCATAGGCTCTTGACCAGATGATGTGCCCGTCAGGTGCGATACAATGCAGCCAGATATCATCCGACCCATCCACACCATCTGAAGCTGTTCCGGCAAACCATACCGTATCCTGCAGCACCACGGATGCAGAACCACGGTTGTTCCTGGCGGGGTCGCCAAACAGCAGCACCTCATACGGCACTTGGGATCGCGCGTATAAGGTGCTAACTACAATTAAGGATACGATACACCATCGCATCCGTCAAAAATAACAGAAAGTTATGAGGCCGCTGATCACTCTTTATCAGCAGGAACGGTCGGCTCACCGGAGAGATAACCCAGGCTGATCAGGAATTCATCTGTCTTGCGAAGGGCATCGCGATAATATTTTCCGTCCTTGAATTTGATGGAGGTAAATCCGTGCTTCTGACCTTCATAGCTGTTGAACTCCATACGATTGCCGGCTTCTTCATAGGCCTTGGCAAACTGCTCCACGAACTTGAAGCCGGAGATCTTATCGGCCGTGCCATGGAAGATGATCGCCGGTGGCATGCCGCTCCGGACAGCCGTAAGCGGATTCACCTCACCGGCATGTGAAGCGCTGGCGGGCTGGTCCTTGTCGTCCTTGAATTTTTCAATACGGAATTTATGCTCCATGGAGTTCACCACGGGGTTTAACAATACCATTGCATTGGGCACACAGGAAACAGCAGCATTGTCAGCAGTATCCTGCCATTTGGCATCGTTCATGGCACACTGAATGGCCAGGAAAGCGCCTGCCGAGCCGCCGCCAACGATCACCTTGTTCGGATCGATGTTCAGGGCATCTGCATTTTCACGCACATAACGCACTGCGCTCTTGGCATCATACACGCAATTCAGCGCATTGCCTTTATTGCGGGAGATCACGCGATAGTCTGCCGTAATGGCCACCATACCTCGGGAGGCGAAATATTTGCAATGCTCTTCATATTGCGCAGGGCTGCCATGAATGAAGGCGCCGCCGAAAAAGTAAATGATCACCGGGAGTGATTGGTCATCCTTTATCCCTTTGGGATAATAGATATTCAGATGCATCTCCACTGTATCATTGATCTTCTTATACACTGGTGAGGCATCTGCAGAGGCAAGAACAGGGATATAGTTCTCCGGCTTGCCGCCTTCATCCTCCTGCATTTCTGAGAGGGTCTGGTCTTTCTTTTCAAGTTTTGACTTACAGGCGCCAAGCACAAGCGTGAGCGCCAGGAAACTGAGGATAATACGATACATAAAGGGGTGTGATTTGTCCTGCAAAGGTAAGCATTCGGCAGGCAAACAGTACCTATTAGACAAAATCCTATCTTTGTTCAAACAACCATTATGAATAAATTCCTCATGACCATCCTGCTATGTGCAGGATCGATCGCCTACGGACAGGACTTTGACCTGACCTGGGGCGCTGTTTCCAAAGCTTCCAGCAGTGACGCGGTATACGCACCTTTAGGCTGGTATAATGGCTTCTATTATACCCTCAAGGTCGACAACGGCAACGGTTACCTGTTAAAAGCAGACAACAGCCTTACCCTGAAAGCACAACCCGAACTGATCACCGGACAAAAGAAATTCAATGCCGAACTGGCCATGTTCAGGAACGGTCAACTGCTGATCCTGGCCTCCGAATACGAAAAGGACCAGCAGGCAACCATCGTGCAGGCATGGATATTCAAAGAGGACGGTAAACCCACCTCTACGAAAATGAAAACAGTGGCCAAATTCCCGGTGGAAAAATCGCGTGAGGCAGAAGATGTTTCCTACCGCCTTTCAGCCGACAGCAGCCTGATCCTGATCAGCATGGATCACAATATGCCGAATAAGGAAGACGCGAAATTCTCGCTCGCCGTGATCGGTGCCGATGACCTCAAAAAGGTATGGGAAACACAGGCCACCGTACCGTATGCCGATACCGATTTCAGTTTGCTCTCTACTGCAGTGGACCGCTCCGGTAACGCTATTGCCCTGGGGGTTATCCGCGGCGGTGACGGCAAGCGCCTGGCGGCATACAGCACGCGTGCATTCGTGTTCAACACAGCCAGTGAAAAATATGACGACCGCGAACTCAAGATCGATAACAAATACATTTCCAGTGCTTTCATCCAGTTCACTGCGGAGAACCAACTCATGATCTCCGGTTTTTACAACGGCCTTACCGCCAAAGGTAAAAATGAAGGTATCGAAGGCGCGTTCATCGCTTCCACAACCGTAGACAACCTCGCATCGCTGGACCTGAAGGTAATGGCCATCAGTCCGACCACCAAAGCGGCGATCACCCCTACCAGCAGCTTCGCCAAATGGATAGGCGCTGATGAACTCAATGCATATAACATCCGTAACATCAATATGCGCCCTGACGGCAGCGGATACGTGATAGCTGAACAACGTTTCATGGTACGCACGATAGACGGAAATACGGAAACCCGCTCATATTATTTTAACCATATCATCGCCTATAGTTTCGATGCCGCCCAGAATATTGAATGGATCAGCTCCGTGCCCAAAGAACAGGTGACCAGCATGAGCGCTCCTGTGCTGGGTATAGGCCCGGTAGCCATCTATACCTGGACCAATGCCATGACCAGGATGGCATTCAAATACAACAGCTATCAGCAGGTGGAGATCAACAACACGATCTACCTTTTATATAACGACCACCGCGACAATGGTGATGCACGCAGTATGAAAGAGTGCAAGACCATGTCGAACAAGAAGAACGCCAACGGTGTGATCGTTGCCATCGGCCCCGACGGCAAGTGGGAAAAGACCACCCTGTTCGCGGGCAAGGAAGTGGATGTGATCCTGGAAAGCTCCAGCTGCCTGCCTATACCGGGCGTGGGTTTCACCATCTCTGCGGAGAAGGGCAAAGATCTGCAACTGGGCACCCTCACCCTGCGTTAAGCACATTTAACACCACCATAACAAAGCCGGCACTGAAATACACAGTGCCGGCTTTGCTTTGGGGAGTGGGTTTATTATACCTTTGTCGGCAACCATGCAGGCGGGACGATTGCCCTTCAGGGGCGAGATGTTATATGTGGCCGGTATCTTCGGATGGAGTATCGTGGTGAACCTGCATGCCGGCATGATCGTGTATTTCTATCAGCCGGCCGGCGACCCGGAACTCGCCAACCTCATCCCCCGCATGACCATCATGGGCTTTATCAATGCCCTTTCGCTGGTGGTTTTGAGTGCGCGACTGATGGATGCGCTGGTAGACCCTCTCATCGCGCATATCAGCGATGGCAGCGACAACCGCCGCGGCAGGCGCATTCCGCTCATGACCAAAGCCCTGCTGCCGATACTGATCGCCGGCGTATTACTTTGGATACCGCTCACGCGAACGGAAAGCATGGCCAATATCTGGTGGCTGGGTATCATACAGATATTTTACAATGTCGCCGTTTCATTTTATGTGATCCCCTACAACGCACTGCTTCCTGAATTCGGTTATAACGCGCAAACCAAACTGCGCATCTCCACGTTCCAATCCATTGCATACACTTTTGGATTAGTGGCTGCCAGTGCATCCAATGCGCTGGTGAATTTTTATCAGGATGTGCTGCACATAGAAGATAAATTCCGCGCCTTCCAATTTGCGATATGGACCATTTTCGTGATCGGCTGGCTGTTTCTGCTGCTGCCGGTGTTCATCAACGAGCGTAAATACATTATGCCTAACCGCATCACTAAATCCATCAACGAGAATTTCAGAACGGTGCTGAGCAACCGGAATGTCGTAATCTATCTCATCGCCGATTTCACCTATTTCATTTCGCTCACCATCATCGGGACCGGCGCCATTTATTATGTAAAAGCCTTGCTGCACATCGAAGAGAAACACGGCACCGGCATGGTGGCTACCGCCGTGCTGCTGGCCATGCTGTGGTCGCCCGGTGTGTATTATCTCGCACGTAAGGTGCGCAAGAAAATATTAGTGCTTATCTCGCTGTTCCTGCTCTCACTTATCTTCGGCTCGGTGCGCTATCTCGGGCATTTCGGTATGGATAATGTTACTGAAGCCTACGTGCTCGCAGCCGTACTCTCCGTGCCTTTTGCCGTGCTGGGTATTTTACCGCCGGTTATCCTCGCTGAACTTACACAGCATGATGCACGCGAAACCAACGAGAACAGGGAGGCTACCTTCTTTGCCATCCGCAGTGTGTTCATTCAGTTGGGACAAACACTGGGGCTGGTGATATTCACCATTCTCATCGGTATGGATGAGACCAAAGGCATCGGTAAATATTTCGCCGGACTCTTCAGCAACATTCCATTCGAAGAACTGGGTATCCGACTCTCGGGATTATTCGGTTTTGCCCTCGGTATACTGGCGGCCATTATCTTCTCCATGTTCGATGACAGGCAACTGAATGATGCCATGAAAAAGATGGATGATGAGGATGAGG
>DAIMYJ010000021.1:0-1962 GCA_036734545.1 Chitinophagales bacterium | reverse complement strand
ATGAGGAATGAGAAATGAGAAATGATTAAGAATATCATTCTTTCATAAGCGCCATTCAGGAGATTGCACTTATCTGTGATCGAAAATGATCCTTATTGATTCCGTTCGAGCTTACGGGCTTTCTTTTCTACTGCTTCCTTTAAACTGACCTTATAAGCGATGATCTTTTCACGCAGCACCGGATCTGCCGTGCTGAGGATCTGTGCCGCGAGGATGCCTGCATTCTTTGCCGCGTTGAGTGCTACGGTTGCTACCGGAACACCATTGGGCATTTGCAGAATAGAGAGTATGGAATCCCAGCCGTCGATGCTGTTGGAAGACTTCACCGGAACACCGATCACTGGCAGCGGCGAAATAGCGGCCACCATACCCGGCAAATGCGCTGCCCCGCCCGCACCGGCAATGATCACCTGTATACCCCGTGTATGCGCCTTAGCAGCAAATTGCATCATGCGCTGAGGCGTGCGGTGCGCAGAAACGATCGTCACCTCCACCGCGATGTCCATCCCCCGTAAAAGATCGGCAGCATCCTGCATCACAGGAAGATCGGAATCACTACCCATGATGATACTCACACGGGGACCCTGGGCGGGTTTGGCGGTGTTGACAGTGCGTTTCGACATACAGCAAAGTTACGGAATCGCGCTTAAGCGATCACACGAAGGTTATCTCTAACGAATTCAGCCTTTTTACGCATCACCTGCAAATCGCTGCCGATAATGGTCACATGCCCCATCTTGCGGAAAGGCTTGGTCAGCTGTTTACCATACAAATGCACGTAAACACCCTCCAGTGCCAGACAATCATGTAATCCGGTGTACTTCGCCTCTCCTTCGTATCCGTCGGCACCCAGCACATTCACCATCATGGCATGTGCGCGGTGACGGGTGTTGCCCAGCGGCAATCCGAAAATACAGCGCAATAGTTGCTGATATTGTGATACGTAATTCGCTTCAATAGTATGATGTCCGCTGTTGTGCGGACGCGGCGCAACTTCATTGATCAGTATCTCACCGGAACGCGTCAGGAACATCTCCACAGCCAGTAAGCCATGCATACCGAACGCTTCGGCACACTGCACGGCAATACGTTCGGCCTCAGCTTCCTGCGCAGGCGTGATGTGCGCCGGTGCCAGCAGGAATTCCACCAGGTTCGCCGTGGGATGGAACTCCATTTCCACAGCAGGAAAACAGGCCGTATGTCCGTTCAGGTCGCGAGCCACGATCACCGATAACTCCTTATCGATATCCACCATATCCTCAATGATGCTCTCCCCTTCCAGCAAGCGGTGCAGATCATCCTTACTGCGGATCACCGCTACACCCTTGCCGTCATAACCGGCCTTGCAGGTCTTCTGCACGAACGGATAGGAAAGTTTATCCTCGCGGATCAACTCCATCAGCTCTTCCTTCGAATCGATATACTGAAAATTGGAAGTGGGCAATCCGTTATCCTCATAAAACATCTTCTGTTTGCCCTTATCCTGAATGATGCGCAACATGGCGGGGGATGGGAATATCTGCTTGCCCTCCCGCTCGAGTTGCTCCAGTGCATCCACATTCACATGCTCTATCTCGATGGTCAGCCGGTCAAGGTTCCGCCCAAAACGATACACCGTTTCATAATCCTTGAAGCTGCCGCATACGAAGGTATGTGCCAGATGCGCACAACTCGCATTCGGGTCAGGGTCCAGCACATGACAGCGGATGTTCCAGTCGCTCGCCGCCTCTATCAGCATTTTCCCCAATTGGCCTCCACCCAGGATCCCCACCTCGAGTTTGCTCGTGTTTACCGTTTGCATGAGCGCAAAATTACGTGGAAAACAGATGAACCGGGCGGTATGTCGCCTATTCAAGTCAGTAGGCCGATACAATGCGGACAATCACCCATGTGTTCTGCGCCCACACCCTACCTTTGCACCAACCCAACCCACCCTGTATGCGCAAGTTGCAGAACGCTCTG
>DAIMYJ010000020.1:0-42759 GCA_036734545.1 Chitinophagales bacterium | reverse complement strand
CGGTGATGGCCCGTTGAAGCGCGCCACGAATTTCACATCCGGCGCCTTGATGGCATTAAAGAACCAGTCGGTGGTGGCGTCGAATCCGATGGCGTTGCTGATATGCCCCACTGCGGTAGGCGGACCTACCTCCGTGATATGCCATTCCTTACCCGGCACATTTGCTTCATGCCATGCGCGAACCTCACCGATCAGGTCATATCCGAGCACCTGACCGTAGAGCGTCTGGTAGAATGCATCATGCAGGCCGAGATACACATCTGTCTTTCCGATGTCGAGCGTTTCATCCTCTCCGAGATCATTGAGCACAGGTGCCTGCCGAGGTCCCCAATATGGATGGTAATCCGGGTGGAAGCGCGTATCTGAGTTGATCTTTGATGCTGCAGCTGAGTTCCAGGTAAGTTCCTCGCTTGGCCTTTCCACCGGTATGAGAATGCGGTTGATGCCGCGCTGAGTGAGTGCCGGCAGGTATGGCTCACAGAATGACCAGTAGGTATCAAATGTTCGGGCCTTTCCACCACCTGCAGCTTTCGCCCACTCTTCGTTGCCGAAGCGCACGGAATAGATATACACGCCTCCGGCGATGAGCGCATCCAGATCAGCCATTGCGTTGGTAACGCTGTATCCTGTCCGGGTGTAAACGGTGAAGCATACGGCCAGAGTTTTGCTCTGTGCCTTTAGTTCGTTGGTCAGCGCGATCACGTTTGAGATCTCTACCGCTGGAGCTGTGGCGCCCTGATATTTGTCATCGCGGAAGACGAAGCCGATCGTATCGACGGTGAGATCCACGACATACCCGCGCACTTCAGGCACGAGCGTTTCTGGCGTGTTGGTTCCGTTAAATCCAATGATCTGCGAGAATGCGGTGGCCGTGCACATGACCATAACCATGATCATGCCGGCAAGGGTGAGTAATCGTTTCATGCTTATTTTTTATAGATGTTCTGCTCTGGTATGCCAATCGACCGCAGCCATGTAACGGTGTCAAATGATGGGCATGCCTTCGCTGCAAATTGGTTGTGTCCGGCAATGAGAATACCTGGGTAGCGCAGGACCATGAAGTGGCAATATGTGGCCATGGTCTTGAGCTGATCCGGTGTGCGTGTATCCTTTGCTTTGCCCGACGTATCCGTACCGCCTGCATACACGATATGGCGAGACACAGAGTTCTGACCGGCTACGCCATTGGTCAGCTCCCATGCTTCGACATCATCATCGCTGTCATACGGCGTCAGGTTTTCCAGAGATCCGTCGAGATGGATCATGTCCGTGTATCCGACGCGAGACCACCCGCGCCCGGCGGGTGGCGGAGAGAGATGCCATTTTCGGATGTCGTCGGATGTCACTTCACGACCTTCAGGAGTGGCCGTGCAATGCAGAATGAGGTATTTCAGTTTCATGCGCTTGTGGTTTTATTCCTTGCGTCCGTAGCGGGGATCTGCAGAGTTGAGGTGGTTGATAATGATCGGCAATACAGCAGTTGCGCCGGCGATGCCGATATTTTGCAATGTCTGCCAGCAGAACAGTGTCTGCTGCGGATCGGTCAGCACGATCAGATACTGAGTGAGGACAGCGGAAAGGAATACCTTGAGCCAGCTGCCCCATGGAGTGTTCAGAAATTGGCTTTTCATTGGTGTTTGAATTGAGCGTTAAAAATTGCCTGCTCCCTGCGGAACTCGGCCAGACTTTTCGTGTTTTCCAGAATGCTGTGATGCAGGTCCGTCACGCTTTTTGCGAGCAGCATGGCGTTCTGCGCATTCTCATGGTGCGCTGCGGTGTTCTTCTCGATGACCTTCTCCAGTCTTCCGATCACATACTTTGCACCGGCAACTAAAAAGCCGGTGAGTGTCGATATCACGATCACCATACCGGTGATCAGCGTAGGCTCTTCCATAAAGTTTGCCATCCGTATTGCGTGATTTTTAATGCTACTATGATTGCCGACAGCGTGAGGAATACCCACCAGTCAAGGGCGGTGTCGCGCATATTGTCGTTGTTGTGGTAGTCCCACAGGGTAATGATCCCGGACATGAGGAACAGCGAAATGAGCAGCTTATCCCAGAGATCCTTTTTTGGCAGGTCCATCAGAAGCAGCAGATAGGGCACAAGGCAGAACCACTCTCTGGCAGCCACGTATTTATTGGCCAGCCAATAGGCTTCTTCCCATGTATTCGCATCTCCTGTCACGATATTCTGCGTGATGCAGTCGATTGCAAACACGGCAAGCGTGATGATTGCTACCCGATATCTGTTACTCTTTGCCATTCAGCGTTGCTTTGATCTCATCGATCATTTTCTTTATGTCCGCGATCAGCTGCGATGTGTCTGTTTTATCCTCGTCACTTTTCCTCAATAGGAGAAAAATTTTGTAAGTGACTGCCAAACATGCGACCGACACCAGTATGAGCATCAGCAATCCCAGATAGAAAAGGAATTGCAGCAGTTCGTCCATTCGCTGTCATCGCTTCGGTGGCTTCGGGAAGTCTCCGATGCCTTCATACTTGAAGGTGGAGTTGTCCTCCCTGGTGCCGTACAGGTTGCCGGCAAGGTAGGCCTGCTCCCACACTCCGACCTCGTCGCAGAGATCATTGTAGTCAGCATTGGAAATGATACCCAGCCCGAATAGCGCCTTCTCGTCGCAAAGAAGCGCATCCAGCAAATGTGTTTTTGGTTTATTCAGTGTCATGTCGTGTAAGGTGAAAAACAAGCCGATGTTGCCACCGGCTTGCGCTTATGATAAAACAACCACTACTCTCAGCTTTGCTCGAAGCATACGAAGATGCCATCGGGCGCGGTGTGCGGATCAGGCTCGTTCTGGCTGCTCCATTTTGCTTTTACCTCCCATACCACTTCTGCAGTGATATCGTCGGCTACAGGAGCGATCGGCAGGATCTGGCACACCTTATCGGTGATGTGCACCTTGGTTTCGGTCTTGTAGGCCACCTTGTATTTCTGATAGCGCTTCACAGTGTTATAGAAATCACGGTTGGTGGCGTAATTCGGATCATACCAGGTCAGCTCGTAATCAGTGCCCATGTATTTGGTCATCTGATCGCCGTAGCCCGCGCCTTCCTTCGGCGTGCCGGTGAAAGATCCACGGGTGAACGGAATGATGATGATGTCACCTGCAGCGATGCCGTTGAACCACTCAGTGTAAGAGGTCGGATCCGTGAAGGCGAAATCTTTGTTGATCAGCGCAATCCCGCGGATGCGTCCGAGTTCAGGGTCGTCGCACTCGTCACAGTAGTGCGTGACCACTTCGTCGCAGTTAGTGGGATAGGTGATGGCCATGAATGCCACGCCGGTCGGGCTGGGCAAAAATGACAGTACAGCAAGCGCGAGCACCACGCCAATGAACGGCAATCCGGTAGCGCCTGCGATGAATGCACTCATCATCGCGATGAACATCACCGCGGCGAGAGATTTGGAGAAAGAGAGTTTTTTCATTTCTGGTTTTTTAACTGGTTTAACAATCGCATAAATCGAAGCACGGTGTTCTATAGGTGCTCACTATGTTGTAATTGATCCGGATGAACAGGCCATTCGGCGTCAATTCGTAATTCTGTGGTCGGAATTCTGACACAAACACTCTGGCGCTGTCCACATCGCTGTTGGTAGGCACGATCACACAGGCATTGAGCTTCAGGTTTGCAAGCGTTGCATTGGCAATAGCTGATGGCATACCGCTCACAATAGCGGCCTCCAGTTCCTCCGGAGTGAGCCTTACCAGGTTGCGGTTGGCATACGCGAATAGCGACATGTTCGCCGTTTCCTGCTTCGTGGTGTTGCCGTTATTGCCGTAGCTCTTCCCGGGAACATCCGCGCGGCTGATGGTTATGGTGCGGTGATAAATGCGCAGAGGAAATGTGTCATCCGGTCCCACCCATCTGTTGTCGTCATAGTTATCCGTCAGCAGAGGACGCGTGCGCTCGCCATCATTGGCAAGTATGCAGATGCCATTCAGTTCCTTGCCGTTAAAACGGACATCGGTGAACTTGGTAGCTACCTGCGTGTTGACTGCGTTTACTATCTGCTTGAGATATTGCATCAGAGGTTGTCGATGATTTGATTCACATATTCCTCGGCGATCTCGCCCACCTGTTCATCTTCCTGCTCAGTCAGCTCGGTCAGGATCTTCTTGCCGTACCGCTTTTCATTCCAGATGATCTTGTTGTAGTTGTCCTCGTTGCTGTAGCCGATACCCCATCCGAGTTCGGTGGGAATGGCCTTCATGTCATTTTCAGTCTGACGTGTCAGCGAGAGGATCACTTTTGTATCACCGGTGCGGTTATACTTCGGCCGCTCCTGTCCTTTTCTTGGCCCTCTGGTGAATACACCCACGGGCTTCGGCTTTCCTTTGTTCGGGCCGCTTTTATACACACCGTTGCTTTTGTAAATGCCGGTGCGCACGGACATGTATTCTTTTGAATAAGTGCCGATCTGAGATCCACCTGCATCCTGCCCATCTTCATGCACACGCTTGCGCATGACAGGCACCAGCTGTGTGGTAACCTGAGAGAGAACCGCATCGCTGTCCATGATCTGCATCATGGCGCGTGTGACGTCTTCCCTGAGCTGGCCGGAGTTTAATTTGATCTCAAACATCACATCCGGCTTTCGCGTGATTGCAATATCGCATTGCATTCCAAACAGCAGTCGCTTTCCAGCAGGTTGATGCCTTCCACCACGGTGTAGAGCTCTTCGGTGAAAAACTTATCAAAATCAGCCATCAGGGCCTTTGCTTTTTCGGCGTCGATGCCGATGGTCCAGCGGTTGATCCGTGATGAGTAGGCGCGCTCCCACATCAGCTCACGGCCGAGAATGAACGCCCACGCCATAGCGAAGGTGAGTTTGTTCTGGCACACGATGCTGTGATAGCTGCAGCCAACGCTGAATTGACCGGTCAGGCCATACAGGTTTTGCCCTGTAGTGGTGTCCGCGTCTTTTACGGTGGAAGACAGCGCAGCGGTTTTTGCACCCTGGATCACACTCGAGCAGTCGCCGAAGAACTCGCATGCACAGTTGTGAAAACTGCGAAGCAGGTCGCTGGTGATATCGAACTCCACGCTGTTGATCAGGGTGGAATCGTAGGCTACGAAGATCCGTGGAGCAAAGAATCGCGTGTTGACGTTCACCGTGGTCCATCCTGCGGCAGCATTTGACGGAATGGTGATGGTGGCAAGCACCTCACCGGTCTGAAGGTCAAACACCTTTGCTGATAGCGCAGCCGTTGCGGCTGAGCGATACAGGCTAATGGACTGGATGTTAATGCACTGAAGTGCACTGTCTACGCCGCGGTTGCTATTGTCGTCTGCAAGCTCGATGGTAAATCCACGCCATGAGGCGGCAGCTGCAGTAGTGCTTGATGTGTCAATGAACTTTCCGAGGTCAAAACTTTCTGTGATAGTGCGCAGGCGGTACCGCTCAGCGAAGGCTCTGACAACAGAGCTTTCAAATCGCAGGGCCGCGCGCTTCTGAACATCTTCCCACACACCGAGGTAAGTCTGCTGATCTGCAGAGGCGATCTTGTCCATGCTTTCCAGCGTCACGCCGGGCAGCAGGCGGTTGATGTAGTAACCGCTGTCAGGAGCGGAGCTTCCGCATCCTTCTACGCCAATGTAATCGATGAGACAGTTCATCCGGTGAGTTTTGAAAAGCACCCGGCTATCACCCCGGGTGCTTTATGTTCAGGTCAGAGATTAGGCGCAGTTTTCGCAGTCGTTGCTGATGGTGTAGCGCAGGGTACCATTGTTCCGATACAGCGGGTCGGTAGACTCGTAAGCATCAGAAGGAATGTTAAACTGGTCATAGTATGCGCTCACGATAATCGCCCATCCGCGAGAGATACGGCGGGTTCCGCCATAGCTGTTGACAGTGATGTCGGTCGGGCAATCGTAGTATTTCAGCTGAGCATCCAGCGTGAACGGTGCCAGGCTGTCACCGAACTGATCCACGATCTGCGGTGCCATGGTGAAGAAGAAGGATGTGCCTTTTTCGCCGGCGAATGCACCTTTGTATTTGTTGCGGTGCAGGAGCTTCACAGCATCGCGCTCGAATACGCCTACCTGGTTGCTTCCCCACTTCGTTGCGCACTTGGCGTCGTAGTAGAAATCATAAGGGAAGTTGGCATTGTTCATGCCACCGGCAGCAGTGATCATGGCACGGCGCTGCATTACGTCGAAGTTGTTGAACAGACCGGAGCCTACGATAACCGGGTTGCCGCTGATTTCGTTCTCAACGAGGTCGGCAAGGATGCGGCCAAGGCCGTCAGTCAGGTCGAAGGTGTCGGCATTTTTGTTGATGTTCACCGTGGTGGCAGCGGCAGAGTTGGTGCGGTTGTTTACGCCCCAGTTCACAGCCTGAACGCCGAGCAGATCGTCATCGATCGCCTGGAACAAACCATTCAGCTGCTCATACATGGCGCCGAGGGTTTCATTCATGAATGCTGTAGCCGGTTTACCAACGCGTACGGTAGCGGAGGCGTCTGCCATGTAACGCGCGATGGTCGCATCGTCAAGGATGATACCTTGCTGGCGGTAAAAGCGCAGTGACACATCTGCCTCTTTGTACACCGGGATCACGTCAACATCGCAATTCTCGGTATCGGAGGTGTTATCCTCGACGCCGCGGGTGCGATACTTGACCTTCATCTCACGGAAGTGACCGTCGTCGCCGTTCCATCCGGAGTTGATCAGTTGGGTAGAAGAAGCGCTGTTGCCGTTGAGCAACATCTTGAGGTATCCGGGAGCCGTTACCTTGGTTCCGGGATACGCTGATTCTGCAGTCTGCTTCATGTGCAGCAGCAGGTTGGGAGCAAATCCTAACATTGTTTGTTGAGTTTGAGGTTTAGAAAAAATTGTTCACAACCCCACTCATGGAAGGTCAGAGATATGCCTTGATATCTTCGAGCGAATCATTTGCGGCTTCAACCAGCGACTGATTTACTTTCGGCTCATCTCCTTCTTTTCCCACATGAGTAGGGAACTTGGTCTTGCCAGGTGCCGGGGGTTCCGGATCCGAAGCCGCGAGTAAATTGTCTTGCGCCAGTGCGCCATTGATGAAATCGTTGTAGGATACCGGCTTATGCGTATCGTCGGTGTAATCCGTACCATCCTCGCGGACGATGCGTTTTGCGCCGTTCTCGATCTTCACACTCAGTTTCTTCTCTGCCAGCCTTCGGTCGATCGACGCGCGAGCTGCAGCCAGTTTAACCGATGCCGGTGTATCCTTGGGAAGTGCGTAATTGAATCCGAGCAGGTCGAATTCCAGATCTTTATTGAGCAAAGCTGTTGCGTGATCCGCCTGCAATTTGGCGATAGCATCAGCCTGTTCTTTTTGCATTTTGCTGATCTGCGTGTTCAGGGTGTTCACCTTGTCGATCAGCTCTTTCTTGTCGGTGTCTTTGCCGGCTTTCGCGGCAGCGCTTTCGTATTCCTTCACCTTTTTGGCGAGCAATGCTGCGCGCTTGGTGCTGGACTTCTCGGCCATGATCTCTGCCTTCTGATCGTCGGTCAGACCGATCTCGGTCATTACGTCGGTGATCTCGGCATCGAGGCCGTTATACAGTTCCGCTTTTGCGGCTGCTTTCAGTGCGGTAACGATCTCCGGGTGGGTTTTAGCCACGGCCAGAGAAAGCAGTGATTTGTCAGTTGTGGTGGCGATGGCATCGTCGATCTCAACGGCCTCAAGCGCCTTATCGGCAATCACCTTATCGATATCTGCCTGTGCCACACCGGCTTTGGTGAGCAGAGACTTCAGGAGGTCTGTCAGTTTCATTTGGTGCCTCCCTTTTCTTTAGATGGTTTACCAGCACCAGACTTCGCTTCGAGCGCTTCCAGACGCTTCAGGAGTTCTGCATTGGCAGCCTCCAGCTGGCTGTTCTTATTGGCAAGCGCTTCGATGGTGGCCGTGGCGCCGCGGGTTTTGCTCACAGGAGCATCGGGGTTGTTCGGATCATAAGGATAGATCTCCAGACGGTCCTCACGCCTTTTGGCGAATTGGTTCATCGTCTCGATGTTGCGTCGATTCTTGGCATTGTCCGGCATAATGTGCGATGCACCGCGGCCGTCAACTACACGCATGAGTTTTTCAGGTTGAGCCATAGGTTGGAATTATTGTTGTTTTTATGCACTGACAAAATTATACGCATTGTTAATTTCTTTTACTCACTGCGTTTCATTATACGTGATATATTTACTCACAAATCAATAGCATGGGCAGGAATGTGAAAATCAAAAAGGGCAAGGAGATCAGGCTGACCGATGTGCCCGTGGATGTGCAGGAGATAGTGGCTAAGCGCCAGAGACTGGAGGAGGAGTTATGCGACTGCGAGCGCGCACAGGAGCGCGTAATTTACAAGATCATCCGCGAGCACAACGACCTCACCCGCGAGGGTTCCACATTGTTCTATAAAGGCCACGCCGTAAAAGTGCAGCCGGAAGCGCGTTTTGAGAATGGAGAATTTGTGATTACCTTAACGGTAAGAGCGCCACTGCACACCAGCCTTGGCATGGCCATGAACTATGAGCGAATCGCCAAAAAAGACTGAACAGGAAAACATTCCGGTGTATGACGCCACGAAAAAAACTGTGGTGGATATCCGCATGAGCCTGCGCGTAAAGCTCAGCATCGAGCTGGACAAGAACTACACCGATGAATACGAGGAGGTCAAGCCGAAGGAGCTTCCTCCACCACCTTCTGACAGCGGGCAATAAACCGCCTGCGGGCATCAGGGTTCATCCTGGATTCAAATGCATGATACACTTTGCCGTAATCGGTGCCTATGCCGAACATAGACCCGTCGTCGTACTTCCACAGCTTGATATCTACATTCACCGGATAGCTCATGAGCACCGGGATGCCTTTGTTATTGGCAATGATGGTCAGCTCCTGACCCACGTCACCGCGGTTGGTAGGTGCGAATGACGGACTGCCGAGGTCCTTCCAGATGCCACGGTTCAGCACGCAGAAAGCCGGTGACACATAGTCCGTGCTGTCAGGGATATGAGATGCATGCTGAGCGGCACCTACCAGTGCAATGTTTGAAAGCTGGATGCTGATCGGCACAGCATCCTTTGTGAGCGGAATGCAGTCTATGTCGAATATGACCACCACATCCCATTTCTCCGTGTTGAGGAAGTGATCTATGGCGTCAGGATGCTGGAGATGCGTTTCGATCTGTTCGAGGTTGAGGCCGAAGTGACGGAATACGCTGGCCTGTGCATCGAGCACAGCCTGCGGGATATTGCCGTTGTGAAAGGAGATGATGCGGGTCATGGTGTATAAGTCAGATAGCTTCCAATTTTTTCAAATGCAAGGTTCCTGTTTTTAAGTGACCCAATGAGCATAGGGACAAACACGTGCGACTCCTGCGGGATATAAATTCTTAATTTTCCACCCGCGGCTGTGATAAGCCGTAAAATTTCGGATTCAAATTGAAGGTATGTCATAGGTCTTTCAGTTCAAGTTCCTCGCCTGTCAAAGCGAAGTAAAGGTTTTGTAGTTGGTGGGCGTATTTAATATCCAATATGCGCCAGTCTGATTGTGGACATCTAAACTCAAATTGGAAGCAATCATCTCTTGTAATGTAAGATAATTCAATCCCATTTTTTGAAAAACCTTTTACGGTGTAGCCGACAAACCCAAACTTCAACAGCCATTCTTCGGTGAGCGGGATGGGGTCGAATTCAGCTTCGCCCTTTTCAAGCATGGATATCATACGGGCGTTCACCGCTTCAACGTCTCTGCCGTCTAAAACATAATTCCCAATCCTTAACTCTTTAGCGTTCATAATGCAGTGGTTTATTCAAAGTAAACAATACCGGTCCCGCTCCAGTGGCCGATGTCAGTCCAGTCCTCTTTGCGCTCGGTGATCTCACTCCACACCTCGCGCATCTCACGGTTCAGGAAGATGTCATCCATCACCAGCACTCCCTTCCATTTGATCTCACGCAGGTGGTTGAGCACAACGCGCTCGTAGGTGCCATCGTGGAAGGTATCGAGGAAGATCAGTTGGTCTGCCGGAGTGAGCAGTTGATGGGCATTCTGAATAATGTCAAACTTTAAATTGTCGGGCACCACAACAGTGTCGCGGTGGTTCTCAATGTCATAAGAATGCACAAAGCCACTGTAATGCTTAGACTGTCCGACTGCTAATGCAAGCGCACTATGGCCGCGGAACGTGCCGAGTTCCATGATAGCGTCAAAGCGCATACCAAGCCAGTAGAGCAGCCTGTAGTGCTCCTTACCTGCAGGCATGCCGATATACTTCTTATCTCCTGACTGAGTGAGCACCAGATCGCTGACCGGGCGCATGTTGATCAGGTCTAACTCCTGAGCGGTAGGCTTTTTCATTTCAGTTGCTGGTAGCTTTCGTTATTCAATGTAATGTCGGAGAAACCATCTGCCTGATAGGCAATGTTCGGATGGAAGGCGTATGAGTGGCCGAGCGGATGGATGTGATCGGCATACAGCACGTCTGCCTGACCGCGGAGGTCAAATGCGTCAAGCGCCAGCTCGTAAGCCGAGTGATGGATAGCGTATGCGTGGGTAGTGAACCCGGTGTAAATGCGGCAGATGCGCTCATTGAGCACTTCCTTGGTGCCATTGATGTCATTCACGCCGAGGTAGAGCATGTGCCAGAACTGTTTTCGCCACTTGTGTCTCGGGTCGATGATTGGAATCCCGTAATGATTACGCAGAAGCGACTCTTTCAGATATTCCTCCCATCCTTCGCGGAGCACCGCGTCATCCTCGAATACCAGTATCCACGGCAAACCTTCCTTCAGCGCGTGACGGATCAGTCGTGCATGGCTGATCTTACATGCCAGCTCCATCTGACGGCGCTCGTTCTCTTCCATCAGGCCTCCGATCGGAGACTTGAGTTCCCGGCCATCCACGGCCGGCCAGCGGGTGTATTCAAATTTATTTGCCTTCGCCATGGCGTCGAATCGCGCCAGACGATCTTCTCTGCGGTCAAGATTGATGCAGAAGATGTGCGGGAAATAGTCGTTTAACATGCTGAACACTAAGGTAAAAAAGTTTCCTCAATGCTTGCAAATATAATTTGTTCACACTATGTTTGTGGTCTCCTGATGGATTATAGGGTAATTGGGCGGCCACGGCTTTACGGTTGTGGCCGTTTTTTATTTGTATCGGTCTCTTATCTCCTTCGGCACTACCTTCTCACTCACCGCAATAAGCTGATGGCCGCACCTGTGGCCGCCTCTGTTCACTCTGAAGTTTGCCACATTTGTGCCTTCTATGGCTCCATACCACAGCTTGGTTTTAGGATTCAGCTTTACCTTCACGCCGTCGATAACACCACCCACAATGCCCGGCAATTCACTCCTGTGGATGTATTTCTTCTTTGTCAGTAATTCGCAGAACTCACGGGTGGTGGTAAGGTTGCTACCCACATACATGAACCAGTCCAGATCCAGCGACTTCTGAATGCTCTCGTGGTATTCCGCACTGAACTGATTGATGCTGTCAATGACCAGCGTCTTGGCGTAACTACTGACCCAGCTGAGACTGGCATTTGCACCGGCGCTGGATACCAGTAGCGCCCGCAGGTTACTGGTCAGCTGCTCATAACTGCCCCCGCTGGTGATGTTCTTACGGAGCACGTCTTCCAGCTCCAGAACTACCGCAGCGTCAAAACCTCTGCCGATAAGCCTGTCAACCACAGCATCCTTCGCCTGCTTCTGGAGCGTCTCCAGCAGTTCCTTGGGCGGCTGCTTGTTAAAGTTCGTCCTGAAGTATTCCCGGTGCAGATCAGCCACGGTATCAAACACGTTGACAAACTCCTGAACGGCGGCCAGATATCTGGGTGACAGCACCGCCTTCTCCAGCTCCTGACGGATCTTGCCGATGAGCCTGAGATTGGTAACGCTGTTGATGATCTTGCCATCCCGCAGCTCGATATCCTTCACGAGCAGTTCCACCCGGCGGAGCATCTCGCGCTCCGCTCCGGGCAGTTCTTTCTCGAAGTCGTTGCTGGCTTTCTCCAGCACCTTCAGAAGCTCCTTTTGATATTGCTCCAGCGTCATGCCACAGGTTCAGTTCTTACCGGTATGCTCTGGTCAATGATCGGTTGTGCCAGTGTGGCGAGGATCTGCATCTGGCTATCGTAGTCCATCATCGCAAATCCATCGTTCTTCTTCATTGCCTGCTTTACCAGGTGCGTGATGTTACAGCTGATGACGTAGTCGCTCATCGTGATGCCGCGGTTCTGCAGCATGCTCATCTTCTCGTCGTTGCCGATGCCGGCCAGCGGATCGAGAGAGAATACAAGCGTCACCAGATCCCGCACTTTGGGATCACTCGCGAACTTCTTATTGGCCAGCTCCATTTCGGTGGCCACCACGATTATGGGGTTGATCTTGCCATCCTTCAGTCGCTTCACTTCGTCGACCAGGTATCCGGCACTCATGATATCGAGCTTGGAAGGAACCGTGATGGCCGGAAGCATCAGCCTGCGCTCCTTGTCATTTACCACTATCACTTTGTAGCGAATATCCATGGAGATCTCGTAGAGCCTGTCCATGATGCGCACGAGGTCCTCGGCAACGCTGTGCACGAAGTTGTTCAGGCTTTCCTTGTCAACCTCCTTGGCTATGCCGGACTGCGCCACCGGTGATTTGTCGAGATACTGCATGCTCACGGCGCACAGCGCTTTGTAGATGTGCTTATCGACACGTTCATCCTGGATCTTCACGATCTCCACCTGCTTCTGAATGTATCCCGCGGGCGGTATCGGGATCGGAACGGTCTGGCCCATCTTCGGCGGTTCCACCACCAGATTGCTGTATGGCGATGTGGCCACGCTTCCGCTGCCCTGGCACTGCGTACAGGTAACGATCTCCACCGGGTTGCCCTGACGGACCTTTCCGGTGCCGCTGCAGGTGCCGCACTTTTGCGATGCGATCACCCACTTCTCGCTGTGCACGTGCTGCACCACCTCTGCCTGCAGATCACTGTATTCGCGGAGCGCTTCATTAAGACGCGGAAGCATGTTGCTCAGGCGCGACTGCCAGAGAAAATATCCCTCCTTCTGCTTTTTAAACATCGCCTTCAGGCGAAATGCCGGCACATAGCCGAGATTATGGGCATATTGGTCAACGATCTCAAAGGTGCCGTCGTCACTGGTCTGCTTGTATTTCACAAACTCCGTGCGGTCGATGACGTAATACACATCGCCCTTGCGACTGGTAGTGGTGATCTGCTCGTTGTCCCTGTCATCGATGGGCATGGAACGCTGAGCGCTCAGTATAACCACATCCTCAGTAAGCTCAAGCACCTGATCGGATTCGAACATAAAGGGGAACGGCCGGTGGTATTTAGAAGCGCCATCCACCTTCTCCTTCGGCATGACCAGGATCACCGCATTCGGGTCCTTGAGATACACCGGCAAAAGGACAGAAAATGTCCAATTCGTCACGCTGCCGAATTCCGGGAACTGCTGCTCGAAATACAGGTGCGGCATCTCATCCTCGCGGATGCGGCTGCTGAATGCCGTCGCATCATAACGCACACTCCAGTCATCAGCCTTGCGGATCTTCATCAGCTCGTTCACCACCTGTCCGACCGGGTCCTTGGTGACCGGTTGCCAGATGTCGCGGCGATACTTTTTGATGTATTCGCTCTCGCTGGGCCTGCGCTCATCGATCAGCTTTCCGGGATACATGCCATCCATGTGCGTTGCAATCTCGTGAGCCATGGTCACGGTCTGCTGGTAGAAGGGATGGCGCTTCTGACCGGAGAAATACTGCTTGAGTTCTGCTACTTCCATTGTTAGATGTTTTGCCTTTCGGGCAGATACGCCCGCTTGTCAGTTAATTTGTACGGGTATTGCAAGCCTGCTTTGTTGAAGTAGAACTGTGCCAGTGTATTGTAAAAGTCCTTCATTGTAGACTTGTGAAAACTTCCTCCGGTGCTGTAGGCGACAAACTCCTGATACAACCGCTTAGGCTCCCGGTGCAGATTCTGCTTCTCGGTCACCTCCCAATATACAGGCGTGAAGTTGGCCTTGTGCGGATACAGGTTGTTTTTGATCATGGCGATGCCGAATGGTAGCTCATCTGGGATGGCTCCGCCGAACACAAAGCTGTCGACTTTCAGGTTGTCATATTCATGCCGGGCATCGTCAAAGAGCTGCTTTACCTTCTCGCCTTTGCGGAAGAATACAAACTCGCTGTGCAGCTGGTAGTATTTGCCCTTCTTGAATCCGTAGGCAGCCTTGACCTGATTCACATCAGCCCACATGCTATATTTAGGATCCAGATTCTTTCCGCTGAGATCGAGATATCCGCGGTTCTGGAATGTCACATCCACCTTCTTGAACCAGTCGAACACCTCAGATGCTTTGATAACCGGATGCCAGATCATATCCACGTCAAGGAACAGTGTCTCATCCCATGGGCTGAGTTCATACATCCACGTCTTTGCCTTGATCCACTCGGTCTTGCCGTCTCGGGTGTAGGCTTCCGGTGACACCGGGATCAGCCGGTCGAAGTATTCGATGATCGGATACTGCTGGATGTGCTCAAGACTTTCACCGGCAAATGCCAGTGCGATCTTCACGTCAGGATCTGTTACCTTCAGTGATACGGCGAGGTTGAGCGCCATGCGGCCATAGTTGGGATGGCCGAGTGCAATGAGAAGAATTCCGCGCGTCATGATGCCACCTCCTGTTGTTTGTTCACGGCGATCACCGCGGTGATGTAATCCTTCACCAGCTGATAGGCATGCTCATGTCCACGGCTCAGGTTGGATTTGTATATCCGCTTCATACGGCGGTAGTGATTCCACTCGTAGTATGCCGGGCTGGTGATCTCATACACCTTGCCATCTTCAGCGTCTTCGGAAAATCCTGTGAGCTTGGCTTCCTCACCGGTGAGGTATGTCTTTTCTTTCACCACATACTCCATCCTGGGGAGCTGTGCTGCGACCTGCATGATCTCTTTCAGGACAGCATCGATTGCCGGGTTCTTTTCAATGCGCATGGCTTAGCAGTTGTTGTTGGTTGAATAATATGGGTTGCTCTTGAGCTTGAAGCTGGCCTTTGCCACTCCAAGGTGCTGGCCGGGCTTATCCTGCCAGTCAATGTTGTATTGGTCATCCTCCGGGTGGAAGAATTCGTAGTCGCTGTAATCGCATCCGGCAATCTGGTCATCATACACATACAGCTCGTCGTGGTCGATAGCCGCATCGAGACAGGTATGCAGATGGTCATCGAGGTAATCGGTCTCCACGCTCCACACCTTCTCCTTTACCGCTGACAGCGTAAGGAACTCGCCATCGGACTTTCGGAATCCTGTCTTCTGTGTGGCAGGTATGGGATTCTGCAGCGTGATCGGCAGGCGGATGACGTTGTAGTAGTCATCGCCGGAATATGCGGCATTGGTTGCCGTGTCAGCTTCCTCGTAGAAGAAGCCGTATGCGTTATCGGCGCAGCGATACTTCACCACCTTCGTCCAGCAGAGATCCGGCTCGTAGTAAAAGATCGGATCGGCAATGGCTACAATCTCTTTGGTAGTGGTTACAAGCATCACCAGATGAATACACTGCCCGGGATCTGCGGTGGCAACAGCAAGGCCGCAACCTTCTCCAAGACAGTTGTCAACGCAATCATTTGATGCGCCTGAGTGGCAAAGTGCAACGTAGTCCGTGCCGCTTATCAGTGCCCGAAATTTGTATAGCTCAACAATGATGTCGGAGTTGCTGACAGTGTCGCCAACAGCATAATCACCGATGATGAGCATGTAGGACAACGAATCCAGATAAGCTGTTGAGGTGCTGTTCACCCGCAGCATGAATCCGATATCGTTGCGACGATAGATCGGCAGGCGCACGCCGTCATAGTCGTTGCATGTCGACGTCCGTCCGGTGGTACGGAACTGAATGAATGAATTCGGCAGGTTTACGATATCGTTCGCCATGTATTATCGTATTTTGATTACGGTTATATTAAGTTCGTACTGCATTGGAGTTGCGCCAGAAGAAGTATATCCCATGATATACTGAATGTTAGTTCCTGACTTTGCGTAAACGGTTGTGTTACCCGCAATAATACCTGTAGCGGTGGTATTTGTATTTGCTTGGTTTACGTTAAGAATGTTGGAGGAAGGCCATGTTTTAACTACGTTATTCGGCACGTTAGTATATCTTATTTGAAACGGTCCGAGTGTGGATGAAGTGGTCGCCGCTTGGGTTACAGAAGCGTTCCAGCATACTTGATAAAAACCATCTGCGGGCACTGCGTATAATGTAGTAGCCGCAATAGCCGCGCCCTGCGCCGTTAGATTTACAGGCGTTCCTACGGCCATTGGGATAGTGCCTGTGATGTCCTGAATAGTAACCGTATTATCCGCTGTCGGGTCTGTGGCTGTTAATGAAGTTTCAAAGCCGTCCGCGGTAGTCCCCTCAAATTCTATATTACTCTGAAAAGTTTTCACACCAGCAATATCCTGTGCGGAAGTAGAAACAAATCCCGAAACTGACGCGCTTGCTTTTTGTCCGTTGGTGTAATCAATGCTTATATTCCCACTTGTTGCGTTAAAATCAGCCGCAGTAAATGAAGCCGCGCCTTTCGTCGCGCCGTCCGCCGCCGCATCCGCAATGGTTATATTCCCCGCCGCGCTCACGCTCACGGGTGTTGACGCGCTTATTGCAACTGTTCCGCTGGCATCAGGAAGTGTAATAGTTCTATCTGCTGTCGCATCGGTAGCCGTAATGAATGTTTCATTTGCATCGGCTGTGGAACCTTCAAACGCAATTGTCCCGTCATTCATCAATCCTATTTTTGCCTGATACGTTGTAAAGTTATTCGTTGACGGGTCATATTTGAAACCTTCGTTGGCATAATGATATTGCCCTGCCGTCGTGCTATATGCGCCAATTTCGTCGTTTCCGCCGTTCACGTAAACGCCAACTTCATCGCCGGACGCTTTCCCTATGTGCAAATCCTGCGTTGCGCCTGACACGTCGTACGTTGAATTAGACGTGAATGTTTTTGCACCTGCGATTGTTTGCGCGCCCGTTGTAATTAACCCGCGCGCCGTTCCGCTTGCGTTGGGAATATTCAATGTAATTGTGCCGCTTCCGGTAACAGGCGAACCGCTGACGTTAACGTCCGTTCCTGTTGTTCCTGTTGATAGCCCGACACTTGTAACCGTTCCCGTCGTTGGCGTCGCCCATTCCAAATCCGTTCCTCCGGCGTTGACGCGCAATACCTGGAGCGGTGATCCCGCAGCCAGTCGCGTATAGCTTCCGCCACCCGCAGCGCCGCGAAGGATATCACCCGCGCTGATGGCCGCATTGTTGTAGTAAATGATCTTACCCAGACTGTCGATGCCGAATTTGCCATCGCCCACATGCAGGCGGTTAATCAGCACCGTGTCTTCATCGAATAACCAGTTGAACCCGATCTGCTTGCGCTGGATATAATCCGGATCAGGTAATTGAGCAGCGGCAGCGAAGGCCGTCATCATCAGTAAGAAAAGCAGCTTTTTCATATCAGCAGTTTGTAAGTTTTACAGCGCGCAACTCACGGTTGGCGTTGGTTGGGTTATTGAAGAACAGCTCGGATGTTGCCGTGCTGAACAGGAAAATGTCATTGTTCGTAGGATCTGCATCGTTATACACCTGCAGGTTGCCGTTGTAGAAGAACAGCGTATTGCCCAGAGTCACATCAGTGCCGAGGCCTGTCACCGATGGAGATGTAGTTCCATCGCCGCGACCGGTGAATGTCTTAATGCAGAAGCAGTTAGCGAAGCCGAAGACGCGCAGCTCGCGGTTGGCATTCGTAGCACCGGCAAATGTCAGGACCTCGGTGCCACCCACGTAACTCACCAGCTCATTGTTGGCCGGATTCGCATCGTTGAACTTCATCAGCTCGCCGTTGTAGAATACGAACATGTTGCTCAGCGTCCCGGAACCGAATCCGGTGAGCGTTACTGCAGCAGCTCCGCTTCCATTGCCGTCGAAGCGATGGATACAGTTATCACACCTGCCGTCGCCTGCAGGGATGTGCACCACGGTGATCTGCGTGCCCTCTGGCACAGTGGCAGCCAGCGTAAAGTAGCCGGTGGTGTCATCAAATCCCAGGATCTCGTTGTTGGCCGGATTGGCATCATACATTTTCTGCAGAGATCCGCCGACGAACACGAAGAGATTGTTCACCTCCGCACCCACAAATAGCGCACTGCCGATCTGATCGGTGCCGGTGCCTCGTGTCTGCAGGATGTAAATCGTACAGGGATCCACAGGGTAGGTGCGCTGCGGTAGCAGAATGAATTCGCTCAGGCCCTGATTCGGGCGATACACGATATCACGGATGTAGAAGTCGCGGTATGACGTCTCCTGCCCGAAGCGTGCACGCACGGTCCCGGTAGGGTTGGCCTTTACGGTGTTGTATTCTGTCAGCGACATCGGATAGCGGAATACCCATTTCTCGGGCACATAAACAGGGCGAGCATCGCTGGTATCCGCCATGCTGGTGGCCGCAATATCATCATCCTCTGCCAGCACGCCACTTTCGATCGGATACGCACCTGTCATCAGGCCGCTGGCAATAGTGTTGCCTGTGCCCACTACAAACTTCACCGTGCTGTCGACAGCCATCGGATCGCGGTAGCTGTTGAGGATCATTTTCAGCCACCTCAGCGCATTTCGCACAGGAGAGATGCGATAGTTGAGCACGGTAGTGCTGTCGGTGAAATTGCTGGAGCTGGTGATGTTGCCCTGCTCCACGTCATACACACCCGCGCCCACTCCGCGCTTCACGCAGATGATAAAAAAGTCGTTGTCATAACGCCAGTCCACCTTCGTGCCCACATCGTATGGGTTACGGCGGGTAAGCTCTATGGCGTAGCCGCTGGCCACCAGATCGCTGATGCGCTCGATGGTGTTGCGCACGCTGGAAAGCGTGGTGCGATATTCCCGCTGTGAGTGGATCTCGTCGAGGCCGTAGAATTCTTCCGTCTCCCATTTCTGGTAGCCGATGCGGAAGATGCTGACATGCTCATCCTGGAGCACTTCAATATCCACCAGCGGAACCTTGTCGAGCGTGAGCAGCAGCGACGGTGTGTAGAAATACTCCATCGGCTCCATGCGGATGACCTTGTATCCGGCGCGATCGGCGTCGTCTTCCAGTCCGATGCCGATGTTATCGATGGCATTGAGGCCTTCAAAGAATTCTTTGAAGCTCATGTAGAGCACGCCGAGCACGCTCTGACGTATGATCAGGCCTTTGGTGATCGCGCGAAGTGATCCCGGACCGTCGAGGTTGTCCGGCGCCGGATATGGTTCGCTGTTGTTGCGTCCGTAGTAGTTGGAAAGCAGGCGGTATTGATCATCTGTGATCACTTCCAGAATGCGACTGCCCAGCTCGTTGACCAGATACATGTCGCATGGTGTGGACTCTTCGGTAGTTGCCGCGAGCACATCGAGGTTGAGGGTAAGAGAGCCTACAACTACATTCCAGTCAAGGTCGCGCGCAGATACAAGGTTTTTGTTCCATTCGCCATGCGCGTATATCCTGGCATAGATCTTCACGTCATCACCTGCAGCAAGCGTGTATGTCCTTGTGCCGTCAAAGGAAACGGTTGCAGATGCTAAAAGCGACACATAGCACCCAACACCTGACGCGGTGGCCAGCACTTCAGAACTTGCGCCATACTCGATGATGATCTGCAGCTCGTAGTCATTGAACGTGTTTGCGCCTCCGCAGGCTGTGTTGTCAGCAATGGTTGTGGCCTGAATGGCTACATCGAGATCGAACTGGATCTTGAAGGTGTATTCGCCGGCAAACTGCATTGTAAACAGCGGTAGAATGTCAGCGAACTCCACCAGCTCATTGGGCACAGTGTTTCGGTAGGTTACCTCATCCACGTTGGTTGGCACTTCGCCAGGGTAGCCGGTGCCCATGTTCAGGGAGATGTTGGTATAGCAGATGACGGTGTGCTCGGCAGTTCCCGTTCCGGCAACGATGGTGTCGGTTTCCAGAAACTGGATCAGCTGCACATCTCCACTGTTCAATGCGCTGGCCAGAAGAATGGTAACAGGCGGGAGGTCGGTATTTATGGGAAGACCGGCGTAAGCGGCCAGTGCGGTGCCCTCAAATGTCTCTGTTGCCTCGGCCCATACACGCTGATCATACCGGTTGCGGAATGTCATCAGGTCGCCGCTGGGTTCCAGATTCAGCTCGACCGTGCATCCGGCGCCTATCGTTTCCTTGTAGGTGGTGAAGTTCAGCTTCCACTGCCCTTCCTCGGTATAGGCATCGGTGTCATCGCACGCCAGCTCCACCTTCATGATCACGCTGCCCTCCACACCATCTGCCTCGTAAATGGCTTTGATGTAGCTGTATGCGTTGCGGCTGGCATTGGTGGGATCGTCGTAAAACTTCAGCGGCAGGCCATACTCAAAGAACACGCCATGCCACGTCCTGTCGCGCTTCAGAGAGAATTCGATATCAGCCCAGCCGATAGGCTCGCTGATGACCTTGTTGTCGGTGTCCGGGTTTAACGTGAATCTCCACCTCATATTGGCACCGATTTTGTAGTTTTGGTTACTCTCAAAGCATGACTATGAAAACCATGACCCTTATCCTCATTGCCGGTATGGCGTTGGCAAGCTGCACGACAGAACCTTTGCCATACGAACCCGATTCCAGGATCGAGACAGACTTCAAAACGGTGACCGTGGAGACCTGGCAGGACAACTTTCCCAAGACCGACAGCGTGCGCATCTGCACAATAAAACCGGTGAGCTATGGCGCTGGAATTGAGGCGTGGAATATCACCCTTGACGATGGCCCTGGTAGCACTGAATACACCAACGGGCTGAAATTCACCTACGTTGCCGACAGCTTTGATGTTGCCATGACCACAGCCATCGATACCATCTACGGATACGGCTATGTCAGCCAGGACACTGTGTGGTTGAAATACCACTATCAGGACCTGAATGACACAAGCAAATATGGCTACGTAGAATTTCATACCCTCTACCCTATTTAACTGCTGTAACGGCTATCCAAATAACTCACCCTGCTCTGCCCATTGCGGATCGCCCGGGTGAATCCACTCTCATCGAAATATGTCTCGGTGATCGGCAGGGAACCGATCTCCTTGGCCAGCGCGCGCGCCAGCTTGTCGTAATCGATAGCTGCACCTCCCACATACGCGGTGCCTTCCATGTCGTAACCGATTCCCCAACGGTCAAATGCCTCTGCAATAGCCATGCTCTCTGCATGCGGAATGATGGCATAGCCACCACCGTCATTGATCAATTCAGGACCTTCTTCACCCACCCACTTCATACCTGCGGGGGCATTCTTGGTACCTTTGGCGAACTGCGGGATCGGCTGAGCCGCAATGGCTGCTATCTGTGCTGCACCAAGTAACCCGGCAATTACGCCGAATGGGATAGTGGCAGGAACACCCGGGAACTGATTAAGGGCCTGCACAACAGCGCCGGCCGTATTGATGGTAGCCTGGAATATCGCCGCCTGCTTCTCCTTGATCGCGCGCTCACGCTTCAGCCTGCCGATCTGCTTGTCGTAGTTTGTCTCGCTGATGCGCTTATTCTCCAGCGCTTCTTCCAGCTTGGCGGCATCCTGCTCGTAGGCAGCATTCTGAAATTGAGATATGATATCAGTCACCTGCAGGATCACTGAGGCGTAGTAGTTGAATGTCTTGGTGAACTCGTCACGCTTCTGCTGCTCGGTCTGCTCGATGATCTTCCTCTGTTCTTCTGCCTGACGCTGAGTGATCTCTGTGATCTCCTCATTCCACTTCTCATGCAGCTGCGCGATCAGCGCCTGATCACCATCGGCCATTGAGATGAGCGCCTGCCACTTCTTATCGGCGGCTGCGATCTCCTGCTCGTTGGCACTGAGTGATGCAAAATATGCCTGCTCGTATGCGCTGGAATATGCGGTCACATACTCCTGCACACCGGCCATGTTCTCGGCATTGAAATCCTCGACCATCTTCTGGCGCTCATCGAAGATCTGTGCCTCTACCAGCGAAATGTCGAGGCCTGCTTTCTTGGCGTCCTCGATACGTTTTGCACTATGCAGGTCGAACAGAGCAAGCTCTTCCTGAAATCCGTCACGACGTGTCTTTATGAGCAGCTCTTTGTTCTGGAAAGCGATCTGAGCCTCCGATTCCTGCCGCTTTTTGGCATTCTCAAGCGACTGCTTGGTGTATTCCGCATCGAGGATCTTCAGCTCATTCTCAAGATCCAGCTGGCGGTTGATGAGCTGACGGGTAACCTCAAGAGTTGTGTTGCGTTTAAGTGCCAGTTCAATACCGGCCATTTCGTCGGCTATAGCCTTCTTACGAAGGTCCAGCAGCTCTGCTTCGGCAGCACCCTGCGCTTTTCTCAGCTCCAGCTGACGCTGCCAGTATCCGCTCACGCGCGCAAGGCTCAGCGCGGTTTTATTCTCGTTATCCTGCCATTCTTCCCACCGCTTGTTGGCGTCATCCAGATCATCAGCAGCATCGCCTGCAGCAGATCCAAAGATGTTGAATGCGTTGGCTGCTTCATACAGCAACAGAACAATAGCGCCGATACCGGTGGCGGCCAGTGCGATGCGGAATGCCTTGAGTGCGCCGGTTGATGTGCCCACAACGATGGTGTAGGCTTTTTGGGCGGCACTCATAATCACCACGGAAGCGGCGCTGTTTTTATTCAGTGTCGCCTGCAGGGCCTGAAGGCCGTTCAGGATGGAAAGCGCAGCCTGCACTTTGAGCAATGCTCTCTGCAGATCTTCGTTCTCATCACCGAACAACGCAGCAGCACCCTGAGCAACCGCAAATCCACCGGCTACACCGGTAGCCAGCGAGAGAGCTGCGTCGAGATTTCTGGTGTCCGATGCAAGCACCTTTACACGCTGAGCAGTGTCTCCGATCTGGTCCTCAAGCTGCCCGGCTTCCATCGCTAATTTGCGATACTCGGCCGTGTTTTGCCTGCCTGCCATCTCCATCTCACTCAGCGCCTGCTTCATCTTCTTCAGCTCGCTGGTAAGCGTCACGGATCTGGCCGTAACTTCGGCCATGCTCTTTGCAGTGTCATCGACGCTCTTCTTCGCGCTGTCCTCGATGATCTTCTTCGGGACCTCTTTGATCTTGCTCACCAGCTCACCCATGTCAATGGTCACAGCATCCACGTTCTTGCCGAGCTTGTTCATCTCGGTAGCGTAGCGCTGCGCTTCGGCACTCGTCTTGCGGAACTGCTCGGCAGTCGCCTTGTCAACAAGGCCCATCTGCTCCATCGCATCCAGTGCGTTATTCACACCGGTGAGGTCAGTCTGGAATTCGATCAGGATCGGCTGTGGCATGTTACGGATTTACGTGATGCAATACAGTTCAGAGTATTGGCATCAGCGTTGCCGCTTACGCCCGGTAGGTGATATGTTTGCCTTCTTCTCATGCTTCAGCTTTTCGTTGTGCTTACTTTTTTGATCGATGAAAAAGAAGTACTCGCTGGTCGGGAGGCTTCGGATAAAAGCTGCTCGCTCCGGCTGATAATCTGAGAGGATAAGTTCGTTGCGCCTGCGTCCGAGTTCTTTGTGGAGGAGATCAAGTCCGACAGATACCGGAGCTGAATAGCCTGTGCTTTTAGGATCACGCTTGAATACATCGGGATAGAGCCGCTCACAGTTTTCAAAGCAGGCACTAAGGCCTGTATAGGCTCGGCTAAAAAAAAACTGTGCGCCCCGGGGTTCTGCTTCCAGAACTCAATTTTCTTGGCGTTGTAGGCCTCGTCGTAATACTCGGGATCTTCGTGCTGATCGAAATACACCACACTGGCATACTTGAGCACCAGATCAGGCGTATACACCCATGACAGGCGCTCTTTGATCTGGTTCTTGAGGTTCACCAGCTTCTCGATGTTAATCTTTGCCGGATCGTTCAGCACGGCCTCAAAAGCCTTCACGAAATAGCCGAGATACTCATGATCGGCATTGTTCTTCAGCTCGACATACAGCGGAATGGCGGCAAGCGCACGGCCTGCCGGCATGTTGTTCACGTCGGTGAATGCGTAGAAGGTCCGCTCGCCAATGGCAAACATCGGTTCCACCGGATATTTCTCGCGGTTCTTCCACTGCTCGAATGCCGTCTTCTTCTTCCACAACCTCATAATCCCATCATGGCTTTTACGATTTGAACGAATGACTCTGCCGTGTATGGCAGCTGCTCTTTGGTCTGGTCATACACCCGCTTGCGCACCAGGTTTGCACTCGGATATACCCATAACTCCGTGCCGTCATTCTGCGGCGAGCGATACATGTATCCGCGGCGATGCCTGCAGCTGCAGGGACCGAGATACGTGCATCCAAGCTCAGTGAGCGCGGTGTGATAGTTATAGCCGGTGATGGGTGGTGCGATCATCTGTCGGGCAGTAGGAATGAGAAAAATACCAGGATGCCGCCAGTGGCAAACAGGTAGGTGATGAACTCAAAAGGGTTGAACCAGAGCAGTGTCCCCCACACGCTGGTCATGCAGATCATGCACATGTAGGTCGGCTTGCGCAGCCATACCGGAGCGCGATACATCCACCTGCGAACACGACCGAAGATCATGCCTTCCCACGTGGTGGAATGGATGAACACGATACCGAAGGCCGTGAGGATAACGCGGATCAGCAGCTCTGTCATTGGATGATCCAGTCCTCCGCGTCTGTAGGGATGAAGTTGACTCTCACACAGTCGTATGCGGTGCCGCCAAAAGTGAGATCGAGAGCAGTGGCGCTGGTTGCAGTGGCCTTCACCCAGATGGTGAACTGACCGCTGAATTCGTTGAAATATCCTTCGGGGAATTCTGACATCGGAATGTTCAGATCACCGGATGCGTTGGTGGTGGCGGTGCCGGTAGTGACCTTGCCGAACTTGTCCTCGACATACCACACACGGCTTTGGGTATTGCCAAGCCCGGCTTTGAGGGTGATGTTTTCATCGCTGGGGGGACACGCCGGAAGCGAATACGCGTAACATGCGTCGCAAGCAGTGACAAAATTTTCCGCATACATCGAGAGCGAAAATACTGCTTTTTTGCAATCGGGCAAATTTTTTTCCACACATCGGTGCAAAAGCGCATTATTCCGGAAGGTTGAGCATCGGCTTGAGCACCAGATTGGCGAAGTAGCGGTACGTATCGAGGTTGTCGGCCTGCTTGCGCGGATCTTTGCGGTCACCACTGCCGGCGCCCTTATCGATCGTGCCATCACCGAGTGCGCGCACATTCTCAAAATCCCATATCAGCGGCTTCTGGTCCTCTTCGTGGAATTCGTGAGGGATCTCCTGCAGTGCCATGTTCACCACGGTGCGGTTCTTGGCAAGGCGCGGGTTGGGCTGTATCTGGATCTGCGCATCGGCGAGATTCAACTTGCGCTGGATCATGGTGTAGTTGCTGACCTGCTCTTCGAAGATCGTCGTGGCCGTCGCTCCGCTGTAATCACCGGTGACGATGTAGAGGTATCCCGGGAAGTCTACCAGGATCCTGTCGCACACTCCTTCCACGCCCATGTTCGGCAGTTTGTAGGTCTTGATCCCGCGAACCTTCCGGCCATCCCACTGAAAGACATTGCAGCACATCGGGTTGCGGTTGAAGTCGAAGGACAGGTAGAGGTCGTAAGCGCGATCAGCTACCGGGCGGCCCACATGCTTGGCGCGGTCGAATGCAAACGCCCACGGCATGTCGTTCTTCTGGTTGCCCCACAGCCCGAGCGTGAAGATCTGATACCAGTAGTAGTTCGACGTCTTCAGCGCCTCGTGGAATGCACGGCGCTGCGGTGTGACGTATGGGTTGTCGTGATAGGTGACGTGCGTTGACCGATAGCGAAGGGCGATCTGACGATCCTTGCCATCCTCACCGGGAACGGTGGTGGTGATCTGGCCGGTGAAGTTCATCTCATGCGGGAAGCGGTCTGTGAAAAACCACTTGTACAGCCAGAAATCTTCGTAGGTCGTCTCAGTGCTTTCCGGGTTGAAGGTAAGGTAGAGCTTTACGCGCCCATGGTTAGAGCGCAGGCCGGTCAGGATGTTGACGAAGCTGTCCTCGCTGATCTGGTTGGCCTCCTCAATCCATGCGTGCGATGGGTTGGTGATGGACCTGATCTTCCCGGGTTTGTCCATGCCGCGGGCAAGGAAGGTGGCACCCTTTTCGTTGGCGATCTTCAGCGGCGACGATTTGAACTCGAACAGATGATCGATGCCCCATTCCTCGCAGACGTCCTTGATCATCTGCCACTGTGCATCCTGGATCGATTCACCGGTCTGCTTGATCAGCAGCGCGCGGAAGTAGTCCAGCTCAAGGGATAGGACCGTGAAAAGTTGTGCCGTGAATTGAGATTTGCCGCTGTCCCTGCCTCCCCATATCAGCTCGATGTCGATATCATCGTCGTTGAGCAGGTGGTGGTAGCAGTCGAGGAATACGTCGTTGTTGATCTCGATCTCGGTCATTTGCGGCTGATGGTGATCTTGCTACCCTTCTGCTTGTTGTCGCGCTCAAAAATGCCGAGATGGCGGCCGAGCTTCTCAAGGGCGGCATTCTTGTCGGCAAGTTTGATCTCCGTGGTGACTATCTTCTCATCGCCGATAAAGCGCTCTGTCACCTTGATGCCAACAACCGGTGCTGTCTTGTCGCGCTCCATCTGTTTGAGCTTCTCGATGCTGTTGTCATCACCGATGAAATCGTTGACGTTGTAGAACCCGAGCTTGGCTAATTCAGCGACAACCATGTCGCCGGTTATCTGTGTCCGCATCTCCTGATCCTTGCGCAATTCGGCGATTCTGGCCTGTATGTGAGGCTTTGATAGGTTCTCACAACCCATCTCTTTTGCCGTCCTTTTGCTGTATCCGGCCCGCAATGCAGCCTGAGTTGCATTGAGCGAAACTGCGTATTCACGACAGAACGCTTCCATCTTTGCCGATAGCTTCATGATGCGAATTTACTGTTTGTTTTGAATCGTTGCAAGTAGGTCATCGATCACGCCCTTGTAATCCCTTGCCGTGTAGCGCAGGACCGTCCATCCAAGTTTTGCGGCTTCCCGGTATTTCTCCACGTCGCCGGCATAGCCGCCCTGTGTGGTGTGACGCGATTTACCGGAGTGAATGCCCTCATACTCGATGGCGATCCTGTGCTCCAGGATGGCAAAGTCGAAGCGCCACTTGCGATCGGGATGGAAGCGATGCTCTTCCACGAACTCGATCTTGGCCAGTCGAAGCATCATGGCGATATCCGCGCTGTGGGATTTGCCTGTCTTCTTCCGGCCCTTGCGCTTCATCATCTCCTGCCATTCCCGGGCGGACATGGTTTGCTGCGGGATCTTCTTCACGCCGAACAGGCGCTGATATTCAGTCGGTGACATTCCCATCTCCGCTCAGCTCTTTGGTGATGAAATACCGGATGTAGCTCTCACTGAGCGGATTGCGCATCACGTAGGCCTGATGCATCTCCGGGGTGATCTCGTTGCCCTCGAAGTACTCGTCATACTCGCGATGCCATGCCTCAATGGCTTTTTCCCGGGCACGCTCTTCGAGCACGCGGTTCAGCTTTCTGCGGGCATTCTGCTCCATCTGCTCGAGCACCACCTGGTCGTAGAGTTTGTGCATGGCCCTGGTGTCCTGAGCGCGCACGGCCGGCTCTTTGAGTTTCGCCAGCTCGTTGTTCATGGCAAAGTGCTGAGCGCGTTCTTCGGCATACCGGTTCAGCCATTCGAAGATCACAGACCCGTCGAGGCGGTTATAGGCGGCGCCGTAGTATCCGGTCTTTGCGCGGTTAAAGCAGAGCTTGAAGTCATCGAGCTTGAACCAGAAGAAGGTCTCCAGGATCAGGGTTGCGGTCTGATTGATCTGGGCGTCGGTGAAGGTATTCTTCACGTTGTAGAACTCGATCAGGTCATCCAGAGCGATGATGACGACGGCTTTCGCGACGATGTCGCCGTTATCTCGACGGATTTCGGCGAGGCCGGGGGATGATGAGTTCTGGATATCAGTCAGTGTCCTGACCGGCAGCTCGGCGTAGAACTTCTCGGGCTGCTGCAACAATAGGTCGCTCTGTAGTGGTTTCTTGATGATTTCCATTTTTCTTGGTTTGCAGTTTGAGTTCGAATAATCCCTGCCATCCTTTGCTCATGGACTGGTGGATGATGGCGATGGCGACATCCTCATCCCCGGCGGAAAGTTCTGCGAGTTCTTTCAGCGCGGCCTGCTCGGCAATTTTTTTGTACGAAAAGCGGAACTGTTCGCGTTTGAATTTTTTCCAGAGGTTCCAGTTTTCAGAAAATTTTTCGCCGGGCCATGGCATGACAATTTCAACCTCGGGCACAGGAGCTTGCGAGTGTGCTGATTCTTTTACTTTACTTTCCTTTACTTTTACTTTACTTTTACTTTGTGAATTATCGGCATGATTTATTGAATTATCGGGGCGATTAAATGTATTATCCTGCCGATTAAATGAGAACCGAGCTTCATTTGGCCTTTCCAGCAACCAATAATCCGGATTTATCGATATCGATTTACGCTCACTTGTTGCCAGCAAATACCTCTTTTGAATGCCTCTGGATGTTAAAATTTTGAACGCATCAAACACGGATTTATCAAATAAACCACGCCTAATGCACCCGTTGATCACCTCTTTTACGGTGCCCGGAACAAAGATGCCACCTGACCACTTACAGAAGGTCAGACATTCATCCTCACCCCATTGGTAGAAGTATCCATTGCGGTATATCTTGCACAACAGGCGTATCAAAATCGATTCGCCTACGGCCCCAAATTCTATTGAAATTAGCGACACTTTGTCGTCGTCAAACATGTCGACATCAAATGGAAAGTATTCCAGTGACTGCTTCTGCGGCCTCCCTCTCATATCGATTTAAAGTATTTATTTACAAAGTATTCAACACTGTGGTCCTTCTTTCTAACATTGCACTTCCTGCACGCCGTTACCAGGTTGGTGCTATCATCTAACCCTCCCTTTGAATATGGGACAACGTGATCAGCCTGAAGGTTATCTGGGCTTCCGCAATACACGCATTTGTAGCCATCTCTTTTGAATACATAATGCCTTAATCGCTGCCACGCCTTTATGCTTACTGTCGAGAGCCTGTTATCCCTTCTTGATCCAAGCCCGGAGGATGGCAATACCTGTAGCGTTTCAGGCTCTATGAACATTATGACGCCAAGCTCAAGCAGCTCCGATACAGAATCAACACTATTGACTCCCAATATCCCGGGATGCTTTTTGAAAATTGGCACACCGTCAACTTCAAGGCGCACTTGATTCTGATCGTCGCAAACAGACCAGAAGAAAATGTAGAGAAGCCTCGCCTCTCGGCTCAAACCCGAAAGCGTCAAATCTTCCCAGAACTCTGGTTTTATTGTTCTAATTCTTGCCATTTTGTGACTTGGTTTTGTCGTGGTGGTTTTGGTGTTTTTCTATCAATAGATGCTTGATCCCGGATGATTCGGAGGCCAGATGTCGTCATCGCTTCCGTCGTCGTATTGATCTTCTGACAGTGCGGAATAGATCCCCAGGATCAGGAAGAGGACGAGCAATGCGAAGAATATCCAGAGTATGCCTTTCAGTGTCATTTGCTTTTATTCAGGTAATCTTCTACAGTGTTATATTCAAATTCAACCTCCCAAAAGCCGCATCCTTCCCTCGCCGCCTCGAACCCCTCGCGGATGCCCTCGGTGCGCTGTTGGGAGGCGTATATCTCCATGGCGCGGTTCAAGACTTCAGAAGTGCTGAATATCTCGCACTGGTATTCGGCAAAGTTTTCATACCCCGCCTCTTGCGCCGCCTTGTCTTTCGCTTGTTGTAGTTCGTTGTTCATAATGCAATCTCCTGTTGTTTAATTTGTGAATTGTGACATGATAAAAGAGCCTCGTATGCTTCTCCGATCTCAGTCATCCGGCTCTTCAATGACTTGAGTTGTTTGATACGGTCGTTGTGATTTTCGGCCATGTAATACCCGGCATCATCACCCACGATGAACATCTTTCGATGCACCCGGAGGTAGTGGATATACTCCCTGAGCTTTGGGCCTGAGATCTGATGACCTTCTGCCTTCAGCCTGGCGATGATGAACTTTGTAGTGGCGGCCTTACCCTTACCCACACACCTCTCCAGTCCCGCCTGAACGCGGTCGATGATCTGAAGCTCGTGTTGTGGGTAGTGCGTCATGCCTCGACTGCTTCCTTTTTATTGAATAACTGAATAATGTCCTCCACTACTGATTTCTCAACGGCATCGAGATTGCCACCTGTGATGTCGGCTACCATGCTGCGCTTCTTCTCGATCAGGTCGAACACCCATTCGTCGATCGTGTCCTTGCCGATGAAATACGTGCACTGCACGCTGTCCATCTGGCCGATCCTGTGGCAGCGGTCCTCGGCCTGATCATGAATAGCCGAATGCCATCCGAGTTCTACGAAGGACACCCGCGAGCTGGCCGTGAGCGTGATACCCACACCTGCCGCCTGAATGCTGCAGAGGATCAGCTTGCACTTAGGATCGTTCTGGAAGCTGTCGATAGACCGCTGACGCTCTTCCATGGAATCACGACCGGTAACAGTAACTGCCTCCGGGAACCATGCCTTGAGCTGGTCAAATACCTTGTGCTGATGCGCAAAGAGCACGAGCTTCTCGCCGTTGTCGTAGATCGTTTCCTCGATGAACTCCTTCACGCCTCCTGCGAGCTTTCCGCGGGCGGATATGTCCTTCAGCTTGCCGATGCGCACCATCACTTCGCCTTTCAGTGATCGCTGGATCTGCTCGTCGGTGGCCGCGTTGTATTTGGCCAGATACGTGCCGAGATCTGCCAGGCATTCGTTGTATTCGGAGCGGTGGAGAGCATCTATCTCACACATCACGACCTGACGCATCTTGGCCGGCAGCTGGGTTAGCACGTCCTCTTTGTTACGCGAATAGAAGCAGGTGTTGTTCAGCCTCCAGTTCAGTTCCTTTAGGTTGCTGGCCTCGCTGGTGCCCGAGCAGTAGCGCATCTGGAAGTGCTTGTATCCGCCCAGGTCATTCAGCCTGTCGATGATCCCGAGCTGCGGCATCAGATCCTTCGGCTTATTCACCACCGGCGTTCCGGTGAGGGCGAGAATGTATTCCTTTCCTGCACACACGCCCTTGGTGAATTTGGTGGCCTGTGTTTTGAAGTCCTTGCACTTGTGCGCTTCATCAATGATCACCGATTTAAACAGCTGGATCTTGCGGTTGAATTTCACGTTGCGCAGCGTCCACTTGCCTTCATCGTCCTTGGTGATGCTGTCGACCATGTATTTCTTCAGCGACTCATAGTTGACGATGAACACCTGGATCATGCCGGTCTCCACCCATCGGTCCATGTATCTCCAAGTGGCGTCGTCGATGATCTTTGCCTTGTGGCGCGTCCACATGTGCCATTCGCGTTCCCAGTTTATCTTCAGCGACGATGGGCAGATGACCAGACAGGGGAATGCCTGTGATCCGGTGATGGTAGCTATGGCCTGCGCGGTTTTTCCGAGGCCCATCTTGTCGCCGATGATCAGGCGCTTCTTCTCCAGTGCGTATCTCACGCCTGAGCGCTGATATGGGAAGAGATCCTTCTTCAGCGGGATGGTAATATCCAGATCGGGCATTTCTACGCGTATGTCGTCCGGGATGATCATCTCGGGTTTGATCTCATTCTCGAACTGCCATCCGTATCTCTTGGCAAATGCGCGCAGGCGCGTCTCTTCGCTGACCGGTATCATCCACTTTTTGCCAACGTAGTCATAGCGACGGATGGGTAGGTGCATTTTCACCGCCTCGATGATGTGCGGCCGGTAGTTGAACTCCAGCTCGAACTCTCTCTCTGATGCTCTTCGGATGATCATGCGTCGGGAAGTAATGCTTTTACACCTTTACCTTTCTTGCCGGCAGCCGGCTTCTCGGCCTTTTTCAATTCAGCGAGCTTTTTCTGCAGTGCCTTGATCTTGGTATCCACACGGTCAGCGCGCTTCGTTGCGACCTCGATCTGCTTGGCTTTGATATCAGCTGTCACGGATGGGAACATGTGCTCTGCGATCACGTAGGACATGTTGAGCCTGTCGCCGTATCCACCTTGCTGTGCGTATGGGGGCGGGACCACGTGCAGGTAGAAGAACCGGACCATCTGGTAGAACATCTCCTCGGTCACATGCGACAGATCCATCTTGCGGCCGTCGATCTTAAACTGCTTGCGGAATTCATCACGATGCGACCAGTCGATCTTTTCATAAATGGCCAGGGCAGCGGCACGGATCTCGAATGTCTCCAGCTTGCCTTTGAACACAGAAGAGTTTGCCCGCGGGTTGAAGTGTGGCTTCAGGGCCTCGTAGATCTTGGAGGAGTCGAGTTCCTTTGCGCGCTTCTCACGATCCCGCAGGCGCTCGATCTCATTCCTGATATCTGCCTCTTCGCTGCTCACCGGTGCCGACTTGCCTGATCCATCGGATTTTGCTGCTCCTTTGCGCGTGATCTTCACATAGTAGATAGATCCCTTGTCGCTCTCATCGATCTTCAGCGCCCGGGTGTATTTGCCGCTGGCGATCTCTGCCTCGTATTGGCGCATTTCATCCCGGTATTCGGCTAACGCTTTTTGGTAGTCAGCTTCATCCTCTTCTTCGGTGTCATTGTCTCCGTCGAAGAATTCGCGATCATCACATTCAGGCTTACGTATTTTTTCATACTCACGCGAGTTCAGAACATCGATACCGCGCTTTTTAAGGTCCTTGCCCTCCTTCTCGTGGCCAGAATCATACCATCCGCTGATCAGCACCATGGTGGGATCGGCGATGGCCGCTGCCAGCTGTATATTGTAATTCAGCTCGCACTTACGTTCAAAGCAGCGACCGTTCCGGCAGATAGGATTCTCGGCTTCTTCCGGGAAGAGCAGGTTGCCATATCCGGAATTGAACTGGCAGCTCGTGCATGCTCCGGCCGCAGGATCGATAGTAGCATCACTGAGATCAAATGGCGCGTTATTCAGCTGGTGGCGGTATTTTTTCATACGCCATCCATTCAGCTCGATCTGACCGGATTCGTCCTTGAGGTCATCCTCATACAAGGCCTCCTGGGTGTCTTTGCTCATAGCGGCGAGCTGCAGGGCGTCCTTCACTTTCAGGCGGCCATCGTAGAAGATCTTCTGGATCGGCTCGATAAGGTCATTGAATTTGAGGCGCTGAGCGACATACTGCGGAGCTTTGCCAACACGCGCAGATACTTCCCTGACATCCATCTTCTTGATGGTGATCAGGTGCATAAAGCCGACAGCTTCTTCCATCGGATGCACATCTTTGCGTTGCAGGTTTTCGATGATCTGCACTTCGAGTGCCTCTTCATCGCTCATCTCGCGGATGATGGCAGGGATGGTTTCAAGGCCTGCCAGCTTAGAAGCGCGATATCTGCGCTCGCCGGCAATGATCTCAAATTTGTCCTTCTTGAATGGGCGGACCAGGATCGGCTGCAGCACACCCTTTTCGGTGATGGATGCGCTCAGTTCCTGGAGGTCTGTTTCGTCAAAGGTCTTTCTCGGATTGGTGCGGCTCACTTCGATCTGTTTGAGCTGCAGGTGGGTGATCTGGATTTGTTGCATGGTTATTCAGCTTTTGGAAGGATGATGGGATAGTATTTCGCCTTGTCTACGAGCTGAGGATCCTTGATCAGTTTGCCCCGAACAGATGTGCGGCCATCTTCGTTCTCGTAGTTGGACAGGGCCACTTTAGTGACTGCCGCACAGTTAAAAGCAAGCGAGTTGCTCTTGTTGTAGTCACGAAGGATAAAGCCATTTTCCTTATCCAAAAACAGATACAGCGTTCTGCTGTCATCCTCGTCCTGAGCGATAGACACTTTCATTCCGGCTTTAAGGCCAATGACCTCGCATGCGGAACGGTTAAGGCTGATCACGCCGGATGCTGTGAATGAAACGGATGGGCTTGCACCCGACTTCCATGAGCTGTTTTCCTTGTTGAAAATTTTCATTGCCATAATGATGATGTGTTGATTTGGTTATTGCAATTCTTCGGTTATGTCCGCCGTATCGCCACCGAATTCGATCTCCATCTGGGCGTCAGGTGTGATCTTGCCATCGAGATATTCTCTGGCTTCGGCTTCAGCATGCGCCACTGCTTCAGACAGCTCGGCGATGTCGGCATAGTCCTCATCACTGAATTTGATGAAGGGCGCCACCAGGTTCAGCACGCGGTTGCCTTTCAGTATGCGGCGCCCGATCAATGTCACGCCTTTGTTCTCTTCGTCATCACCTCCGATCGCGAACCCGGTCACGGCGATGCTGTCGAGCGTGTTGCTGGTTTTGGTCTTGGCCTGTTCGCAGAGCAGCATCAGGTGCACGTTAAGCGCATTGAGCGCGCTCTTCATGTCTGCATGTGCTTTGCCTCCGCCTTCATAGGTGAATTTGTTGACGATCGGCTGTTCGCCGGTGATGACCTCGTCATAGGTCACGATCAGACTGGAGTCTTTCTCCATCTTCACTTTTCTGATTTCGATTGATTTTTGCATTATAGTTGTGTTAATAATTTCGATAAAAAGGTGAGGGTTTTTACACCCCCACCGCACTTTCGCTCTAACGGTAAGTGTTTGTGGAGAGCGCGGAGTCGAACCGCATGGCACATCATTTATTATGACACAGTGCGCTTTCTGCATCACTTTATGTTGTGTGCTCCGCCTTGCCGTCGCGGACACTCCCCATGTGCCGATTACCCTTCTACCTATCGGCGTCAGTAGTTCCTGCCCAATCGCAGGTGCGAGGTTGAGTTCGGATTCGAACCGAAGTATTCTGATCTGCAGTCAGATACCTAACCACTCGGACACTCAACCGGATGAAGTGCAGCTGAACCTGCTCACGAAAACCCCTTTACCTGTTTTGTGAATGTGCTGCACTTCAGTAACTCAAAGAACTGTCTTAAAAACACCGGCATTGATGTCATCGCCACCGGTGCCATCATCACCATTGGCGAACCACGCCAAACCCATCGAACAGGCACCAATACTTGAATGCCCACTCCAGATACTTCTCTCTGCCCGAATTATACAAGGCGTCGCCACGACTAATCGGCACCTTAAAAATCCTGTGGTTCACCTTCGATATGCCGATCAGCATGTCGCGCTCACTCCCGGCAATGTCCATGTACCACGCGCGCTGCTTATCGTAATTGAAATACCTCACACTGTCCTCGAACCGCTTCTGTGTCGTGGCAGTCGTCGATTTGATGTCTGCGCCCCATCCCATAGTCTCCATCCAGAGATCCCACTTGCAGCGAACCGGGAGCGAGAATTCGATCCCCAGGTATTCCATCTGCATATCCTTGCTCATCACGCTCTGTCCGGAGGCCAGAGAATGGAACTGCATGCACACCGGATCGGAGAAGAATGCCCGCATCATGCGCTTGGCATTCTCCCATTCTGCCCGGGTAAATTGTTCGCCATCCACGCGCAGGTTGAGGTGGTCGCAACGGTGTGGCTCAGTGATCATGGCGTCGATCAGGTTGCCGAAGCGATATGCCTGAGCCAGATCATACACCTGCTCTTTGTTCATGAAGTAGAACTCCAATGCACTCAGATCGCTGTTGCTCACTTCCGGACGGCTGTAGTATGTGTCTGTGCCGATCATTTTTCTGCACGAACTTTATACACCGGTGAATACTTAATGAATGGACTGTCGATCTGCTCGTCGGTCTTCTTCGCGTGCTTCTCAGCAAATGACTTCATCTGCTTCATGGTCTTCTTCTCCATGTCGGCATTGCTGAGCTTGCTGCCCTCGTGCTTGAACCAAAGCTGGAAAATGAGCAGCCATCCCGCGGGATTGGTCACCTCTATCTCGAAGCTCTCGATGGCATTCACTGATGCTGATGTCTGCGCAAGCTCTGCTGTGTTTTCGAACAGCGTGTTGGTCATATCCACCTGCCTTTGTGCCTCTGCTGCTTCCTTGGCCTTGCGCTCAGCTTCGATGCGCTTCTCTTCTGCCTCACGCGCTTCACGCTCCTCACGCTCCCGGCGCCGCTGCTCCAGTCGCGCCTGCTCTTCTGCCGCCTTGCGCTGTGCTTCTTCTGCCGCCGCCTTTGCCTGAGCATCACGTGCTGCCGCTGCCGCCTTTGCGGCTTCCTCTGCCTTGCGCTGCGCATCAGCGATGGCCTCCAGCTCCGCGCGCTTGCCACCGATCTTGAGCAGCAGCTCATCACGGAGCAGGCTGATCTCGTTGCGGTATTCAGCACACCAGTTGTCGAACTTGCCGGCACGTGCATTCAGGATCACACGCTCAATATCTGCCTGCTGGAGAACAGCACTGCGAAGGTTCACTGTGATGGCATTGAACTCGCCGATGTTGTAGATCTCGGTCCATCCGGTGAGCGTGTCCTTCAGGCTGTCGATGGTTTCCAGTGTGGCGCCATCGAATGCGCTCTGCATGCTCGACTTGGCGAATGAGAGCTGTGAGATGAATCCGTTGCGCAGCTGGATCTCGGCTTCGGCTTTCAGCGTCACGCGTTCCTGATCCTGCTTGAGCTTGAGCGCGGCCTCTTCCTGACGCTTCTTCTCCTCCATGGCCTTCTCGGTCGCCCATGCGTTGCGCTTCACCTGGATCTTGTAGTAAATGGATCCTTCCTTCGTTGGATCAATCTGTGCCTCCAGTTCTGTGAATGCGCTCTTCACGGTGTCAAACATCCGGGTGAGCGGCATGCGGCGATCCTTGATCTCGGAGAGGATCTCCTTCAGTCGGACCTGCTGCTTGTTGAGCAGCGCATCATACTGATCATTCATGCCGTTGGCTTCGATGTCAGCGAGTGTTTTGGAAACTGCAGCCACAGCTTTCTCTACCTGTGACTGATTCAGCATCAGCGCCTCGGGCGCTGCCTGCAGTGTGGCCACCATGTTATCGTGGCCGGTGGTGGTTAATTCATTGTTCATGATGATGAAAGTTTTCTACCACCACGACCCGCTCCATTTACGGTAGCGGGTGCAGTGGTTATCCCCATGATTAGTGATTTAGAAGCCGGGATCATCGGTGTTGATCACGACCGGTTCTGCTTTTTCTTCCGATGCGGGCGGCATGGTCATCGTCGCCGTTTCGAATGATGCGGTGTTGATGGGCTTATCTTCAAAGCCATAGTCCACATCCTCTTCGGCGTTTTCGATGGCATCGGTCTCCATCTGCGAAAACTGACCTTTCAGCCTCACCTTCGGATAGGCGCGGAACGCATGCTTGATGCACTTGGCGATGAAGAAGCCTTTGTCGGCGTTGCCATCCTTGCCATACAGCGCGTTGGCATGGCCGTTGTTCTTGCGCTCGGAATATCCGCGCAGGCGCTCCATGTCGTTGGCATCGAGCACACCGTAGTCCACGTTGCCATCTGCCTTCACGAAGCGGAAATACACGGCGATGATCTTACCTGTCGGGCGCGGATACACGATCTCGTGGTTCACGCTGCGACCGTTGCGGTCGGTGGTGATGCTGAACTTCTCACCTTCATACACCACTTCCGGGTTGTCGGCGGTCCTGATCTGGCCGTACATCTGACGGAGATACAGCTCGCCATAAGGAGAGATCTGCAGGTTCGCGCGCTTCTCCCATTTCGGGTTCTCTCGGGTGCCGGTTTTCACATTGTATGGCACCAGGTAGGCGAGCTTCTTGGTGGGATCCAGTGACAGGCCCTGCACGCTCACGTCCATGAACGCACCGTAGAGTGACAGGCGGGTGCATTGCTGGAGATCGGGTTTCTCCTGCAGCTGTTTGATGAAGTGGAATTTCTCCGCTTCGAATGCCATCTCTCCGCGGTTGGTTCCGTGGATGTGGTTGTAGAGGTTGATGAATTTTTGCTGCACACGTTGGTCGTCGGCCAGTTTCAGCGCCGGCAACTGCTCAAGGTGCACTACAGCTTGTTTTGCGATTTCGCTCATAGATGATGGTTATATTGATTTAACTAATTCGGTTTGCAGTCGGGTGATCCGGGAAGGATAGCGGCGCATGATGATGTTCATCAGCCGGCGTGCGCGCTTGCGCATGATGTCGGCGTCGTTCTTGTAGACACCGACAAAATACCAGCTGCGATTTGCGGCATCCCAATAGCCGATCTCGTCGGCACGGTCGCTGTTGCGGTCGATGAGTGTGAACACCAGCATGGTGCGAAGGAATTCGGCGCGGATGATCCTGTTGATGATCGGCAGGCGCCATTCTGATAGGTGGGTGTTAGTCCTGTTCATGCGATGATTTGGTTATGATTTCGTGAATGATGATGCCCCATCCGCAGGTAAAGACAAAGGCAAATACTGTGATGAGTATGTCCATGTCAGTCTTGTGAGAAGTGAGAGTATTCGCGCATCCAGTCCTGATCGCGCTGCCTGCGGTCTTCGGCAAGGTCTTCGGCGATCTCGCGCTGGCTGTCGTAGTCAAGCAGGTTCTTGGCCGCTGTCTCGCACGACATGCATACGCGGTGCGAGTTCTTCGGCCCTGCACATGGATGGCCGCAGATGGTGCAGTTCCAGGTGTAGTAATCTTCGGCGGATTTCGGCTTGCCGGGCTGTCCTTTTGGTTTCTGTGGGAGCTGATGCGGGTTGAGCATATCGCCCAGGGTGGTGAATACGTCTATCATGATGGTGGTTTTATTGTCGGTATTTGGCGATCTTGGCGAGTCCTGACTTGGGCCAGCGCACGATGCGTCCGTCCTGCCAGTAGTCAATGCGGCCCTCGCGCTTGCGGGCGAAGAGGGTGGATGCGCTGACCTTGAATATGGCGCAGGCCTCTTCGGTGGTCAGGTAGGTTTCCTCCTGACGGTGCTCGGTGAGTTTCTCCACCAATGCACTGAGGTGGGATATCTCCTGCCTTAAATTTTGGATTTCGGTGATGATATGGTCCATGGTTATTGGGCTGTGAGTTCCTGTTCCATTTTTGACCTTTTCTCCTGCTCAGACTTCGCCTTGGCGACGAATTGCAGTAATTTGGTGTAGAGGTGGCGGTTAGGCTCGCGATGGCCGTTAATCACATAGCTGATCTGAGTCCTCGTAGTCCCACAGAAGTCGGCTATCTCACGCTTGTTGTATTCACGGTTTTCCGTGATTTTGCGCAAATAGTCGAGAATTTCCTTGCTCATTTCCATAAAATCGTTATACTTTTGTTGTTATCTGTTACGCAAATGTAATAACACTTTTACATTCGGTGCAAACTTTTAACTACTTTTTTTATGCACATGTAATTAACAGGGTATTGTGAACAACGATGGAGAGATATTAAAGCAGATTATTAAGCGGTCTGGGCACACTCAGGAAGAAGCCGCTGAAATGCTACAAACGACAAGGGTTACGATTAGCAACCTCACGAAGAGAGCGCGCCTATCGGAGGACTGGAAGCTACGGATTTGCGAAGCATTTGGAGTAAGTAAAGATGTGTTTACAGGTAAGGAATCAGCCACACCCTACCCCATAAACGAAGATCCCTCCCACGTCCTTACGGTCGCTGAGAGGGATGCACTTTGGCGGATCATTGAGACCCAGAAGGGGATCATCGCTCGTCTGGAGGCCGAACTGAAGAACAGTAAAGAGTGAGCAGGGCCACGCTGAGCTGGTGCAGTTGTCGTGCCAGCTTCAGGTCCTTACACATCAGAATGATCGCGTGCAGCTCCAGCAGGATCTTGGTGGGATTTTGCATTTGCATAATGGGATAGGGTTTAGATGAGGCGCGAAAATAACAGGGCAGCTTAATACGGATTTTACATTTAAAGTCACAACGCAATACAATGACAAAGTACAGCGAACAGAGTAAACGCAGGGCGCATGAGGTAACACAGCGACTGTTCAGCAGCTTTGAATATCTCAGGGCGCGCGGATTGATCAGTAACAAACAGGAGTTCTCTGAAAGGCTTGGCACCTACCCGAACATCATCACCGGTCTTGGCAACGGCACCCGCAATGCCACTCTGGAGATGGTTATCAACCTGGTGAATGAGTTCGAGGTCAATCCCGACTACATACTGTTTGGCCGCGGGGAGGTTCTGCTTACAAAGCAGGAGTTTGTCGGTGACCGTGTGGCCGCACTGGAAGAGAGGGTGCTGGCACTGGAGTCTGCGTTCAAAAAGATAAAAGGTCGATACGTTACTCAATCACGGTCCTGATCGCTTTGTCCAGCGTATCATCATCGAACCCGCTTCCGAAATACGCCTGCGTGATAGCGATGGAGCTGTGTCCCAGCAGCTCGCTGATCACCTGAGTGCTGAGTTTCTTCTTCCGGGCAATGTCCGCAAATGTATGACGGCTGATGTGGCAGGTGAGGCGCTTATCGATACGGGCAGCTGCGGCCACATCCTTGAGCGCTTTATTGATGATGGTGTTCTGTGCGGCTATCGCCTTGGTCATGGTGATATTATGCGCCGGTGACGGCTTTAATCCAAACAGCGCCTGATCGAGCAGCGGGAACAGCCACTTCTTTCCCGGGTAGTGTTCCAGTATCGCCAGTGCCTTTTCATGCAGAACGATCTCTCTGACCTCACCGGTTTTGCCCATGGCATAAGTGAGCACACCGGCTTTGATATCGGAATGCCTCAGCCGGCACATGTCTGAGATCCTGATCCCCGCGCAGTAAAATGAGAACAGCCAGATGTGGCGCGCCAGTTCCGCCTTGCCAGTCAGCTGCTGCGCCTCGATCTTCTTCACCTCTTCCACTGTCAGCTTGGTTTTATTCACCTTGCCCTTGGGCACGGATACATTCCGGAAAGGATTACCCTCATACACTCCCACTTTATTCGCCCGGTTGAACTGCTCTTTCAGGCGCTTGATATTTGCATGCACTGTTGTCGGGCCATTGATGGTGCGCAGGTAGGCAACGTACTTTTCGATGAGCACCGGCGTGATAAGATTGAATGCGATATCATCCACGTTCAGCCATGTATGGAATTTCCTGACAATGGATCTGCGCATGCTCATGGTGGTTTGTTTGCCTGCGGCCTCAAGCGTATCGAGATACTCATAGCAGAACGCAAAGAACCCGGGCGCATTCATCACCACGCGCTCGCTGGCATGCTTAATTTCCTTCGCCGATAGTTGGGTGCCTGAAGCGAGTGCATCGGCGTATATCGCCTGTAATCGCGTCACCTCCGACTGGATGGCTTTATTAAGATTGTCGTAGTCCGGATGGCTGGATCTCACCTCCTTCTTTTTCGGGTTCCAGTGCCTGGGTGATACGCGCAGGCCGGTGCCTATCTTTGCGCGCTCCCGGTATGTGGTGACCAGAATATAAATACTGGCCGTTCCGTCGCCGGTGACCGTGTCGCTGAGGGTAGGATGGAAGGTGGGCATGCCGCAAATATACACGCGGGGAAATTGCGGGGAAAATTTTTCACTCTTGTTTGCATTCAAATCGGAGTCTACTCGGAGGCTGAACAGCCCGAAACTGCTATTTTTGAGGCCTTGACACCGATTTGAGACCGATTAGAGTGCGGTTTCAATGTAAAATTGGCACTCCCCTACGGGCTACTCCCATACTTCTGAAACCCGCCACCACGGCGGGTTTTGCTTTGTTCAATTTTTCTGCGGGGAACATGCGGGGAAAACCCATGAATTCTGGCCAATAAAAAAGGGGAGCCGCATTACTGCAGACCCCCTTCTTGTTTATCCCTTAAAAACAGGTCAAATATAAATAAGGGGGCGCATTGCTGCAACCCCCTTGCGCATGAAAACAACCACTGATCACACGGCTTTTCTCAGCGCCCACAGCTGCATCTCGAGAGCAAGTGCAGCTTCATTCTCGGTCGGTTTGTTCCCATTGAAACTGCGGATAAGTTTCACGGCAGCTTCACGCTTCACACCACCGGCAGCAGATACGCCTTCAAGGCCATCCACCACATCGGTAGTTTTATCCAGGATGATACGCAGCTTAGCAGCAAATGTCATGAGCGCCTGACGGGCGATCTCATAGAATGCCTCCTGCTGCGTGCCCGGGATGAGCGCAAGCGCACGGTCGATCGCCAGATCCAGTGGCTGACCTTCGCGGATATCATCAGCAAAGCCTTCGATGGCTACAACGATATCCTCTGCCTCAGGCAGTAGTTCACGGATGCGGACCGGTACTGCGCGGAGGAATGCCACAATATCTTCTCCGATATCGTGCAGGTCTTCCATAATTGTTGTGCCGTCTGTATGACGGCTGAAAATTCTTCGATTTGGTTTCATACGATTTTATTGTTTGGTTAATTGATCACAGTTGCAGTTGGTCTTCACCGGTCGGCACGGCAATGACTGAAACAGCCATCGCCTGCGCAGGCACTCCACCGGCTTCGGTATCGCCTCCACAGTCACAGTTGCATATCCATAACTCAGCGCCGGCACGATGTCACTGGTGGCAATTCCCGTCACTTCATACACCTTCGGGCTGTCCTTGCTCCACCACTCGATGGCTCCGGAACCGCTGTAATAGTTCTGGCCCCATATTCCGGTGAACGTCTGGCTCACCAGCTGCACGTCGCGGAGAGCATAATAGTCTGCGATCGCTTTCTGATCACGCGTGAGGTTGTGGATGCTCACGGTGTATGTGCCGGGCTGAGTGATATCCGGCTGCACCAGAGCACCGGTGTTGCGCAGATGGTTATACATCGTATAGTAACCGAGGCGCTTGACGTATGCGCTCAGTCCCACGGCATCCTTCTTGCTCTTCGGCGATATGATAGCTGTGCCGGTCGGTGATGGCCCGTTGAAGCGCGCCACGAATTTCACATCCGGCGCCTTGATGGCA
>DAIMYJ010000019.1:17526-42870 GCA_036734545.1 Chitinophagales bacterium | reverse complement strand
ATCAAGCCCCGTAGGGGCGACCGACCTGTAAGCGGAGCGTAATTGCGGAATGCCCAAATGAATGAAATATTCACCTTTCAATACAATGATCTATTCTGCCAGATATTTCCTGTGCAAAATTTCTTGTTTCAAAGAATCAATTCTAACAGCGCTAGGGAGGCCGCAACCGTTCATGCTTACCGAAATGTGTTGCGCTGCAGTATGCGAACACTGCCGGTGTTTGCTAGGCGACGGATGGGATTGAACTCCTTTCCATATTTGCAATCCGCTATTTCTTCACAAAAAAAAACGACCACGCAGGTGATCGTTTCAGGTGAATATTTTTGCAGGATCAATACTGCCTGCCCGCTACCTTGAATGTGCGGGTGATGTTAAATCCGAAGCGGATATTCAGCTCCGTCTTTCCATTCACGTCCTCCACAATACCTCCCTGTGTTTTGGCGATGTAATGTTCGGGAATGAGGTATGGCGAATTGGTGAGTTGCAGCTGGAACACGTGTCCTTTCGTGATGAAATCCGCACCAATGGCGATGCAGTTGTCATAGCCGTCGGGCAGCTGATCGGGGAGTGTGTAGTAATATTCGGCGGTGAGGTCGATCTGCTTGGCCACGCGGATCTTGGTGGCTGCGCCGATGGCAAAGAGATCGTTAGGGTCGCTGTCGAGGTCTACCAGGTTGCGGTGCACGTGGGTGGGCATCACCTGCAGACTGAAACCGTCAGAGAATTTGCGGGCAATGATCAGCTGGTTGCTGTAACCGATGCCGTTGGCAAAATAGGGATCCACCACATCGCTGGTAGTGTCGGTGATCATGCTGATGCCGGAATACCAGGTCATACTCACCGGCATATTGCGGTCGCCACTGCTCTGGCGCAGAATGCGGGCTTTGATGAAGCCATCGTAGGTCTTGTCAAAATTGCTTCTGCCGGCACCTACCTGCAGCCAGTTCGTGATGCCATAATCCAAACCCATGCGCATATTGGCGCCTCCGCTGAAGCCGAAGAAATTATAGAGCATGCTGAAGGCATTCTCCTCATACAGATCGCCGAAGCGGTGGCTGATGATGAATTTCGCCTGCCCCTGGATGCTGGTTTCCACGCTCTGACCGCTGATGATCCGTGTGTCGCGGAAAGTTTCAGTGGCATAGGTGGTGGTTTGCGCATTCAGGATCACGGTGGTGGTGATCATGAGAAGGGTGAGGGTGATCTTTTGCATGGCTATGAATGAGTATGAGGTATGAAGAATGAAAAATGAAAAATGAAGGTCGTGGTTTTTGCGATGTGAAACGGTGGTTCAATGTTGTTTGCCTGGGTCTAAGTTAGGGATTGTTGGCGTATGTTTTGCGAAGGGCCATGCAGGTGAAATCGGGATATACATTATCGAGCGATCACCACAGGGACGCAATGTAACAATGGTTCACAAAAGTTGAGGAATTGAAAGCACGCATGCATTTTTAAAAATCCTACGGGTTCTCGTGACTGTGTATGCAACGAAACCACTAAGGCGTATCCGCTCATGCTGTGCATCTGCGATCAGTTATCCTGAGCACCCTGCGTGATCCAGTTACGGATGAGGGCCAGTTCACAACTGCCGAGCTGGGAGCCGCCTTTGGGCATGGCCGAGGTGCCGGGGATCCAGGCGACGCTCTGATACAGGATGCTGGCGTTCGGATCGTTGGGTTCAACGAAATTCATCACGTTGGCATAGCCGTCGAGATTGTTGCCGCCACCCAAAGCATCCGCATTGGCTGTGCTGTGGCAGAGCATACATTCGGCGTCAAGTATGGGAACAATGGCAGTACTGAACGAAACGGCCGCGGTATCGCACGGCGGATTCAACAATCCAAGTTCTTCTTTGCTGTCGTAATAACACCCTGCGGTGAACAGGCTCAATCCACCGGCAAGTATACATCCGGTGATCAGCGTCCAAGTTGATTTAGTCATTCGGATAACCATTTTCTACCCATATACGTATTTCATCGATCTTACAGTCGGGCAACCAGGAACCGCCATACGGCATGGCAACCCAACCGGCCTCGTGCTGCACGGAACCGAGCAAACTGCCGTCGGCGGCGATCGCTGCAACTCCGTCGTACGAAGTTAAATCAATTCCGCCAGAGGGTGAAGCGCCGCTGTGGCATCCCGTGCAATAGGTATCCATGGTCAGGGCAATGGTGCCGCTGTAGGAAACATTCGTGGTGTCGCAGCCGCCGGAACATTCATTGTTCATGGCACCCTGATCAATCCAGGTGGTGAGCAGGTCTATTTGAGCAGCTGTAAGGGCATCATTCGGCGGTGGCGGCATGCGGTCATCACCGTCGTCTGTGAGTTTTTCGATCAACTCACTTTCATTCGGATCAAAGGCATTCACATATCCGCTGTTCATGATCTCCTCATAGGAGGTGAGGGCTTCCACCTCGTCGCCATCTTCATCGTGACAGCCGCTCTCCGTACAGTTATTGATGATGAGCGGTAATACATCATTCACAAAATACACCGTATCCGGATCGCAGTCGTCAGATACGGTATGTTGCGTAGGATCGATCAGGGATTCATGCTTACATGAACCGGCCGCCAATGCTATAACCAGCATCGGTACGGAGAAGAGGAGTATATTTTTCATAAGAAGAACTCTAATCAAGTAACAATCAGAAAACACAAATCATTCAATTACGGATGCCTATCGAGTCCCAATCCGCAATTTGTCATTTGTCTAAACAACCCTATTCAAGCTAAAACAAACAACCCTTAACCTTCAACCCACAACGTCCAACTTTCAACCCACAACGTTCAGCCCCCAACTCAATCATTCGGATACCCCGCATCCACCCAGTTGCTGATCTGCTCGATCAGGCAATCCGACAGCTGCGTACCGCCCTGGGGCATGGCAGCATAGCCGGTCATGAAGTTGATGGCATTGACCAGTCGGCCGTCGGCGGCCACATCCGAAACACCTTCGATGGCGCCGGTGCCCACATACACGGTCAGGTCAATGCCGGAAGCCGGTGTGGTGTGGTCATGGCAGCCGTTGCAATAGGCATTCATGATCGGCACGATGGTGCTGCTGTAGGTCACTGCGGAAGTGTCGCAATCGGTGCAGGCATTGTTGAGCGCACCCTGCTGCTGCCATTTGATCAGCAACGCGATCTGGTCGGCGCTCAGCGGCGGCAGCGGAGGCTCAGGCATGCGGTCGTCGGGGTCGGTCTCGGTGACCACCTCGATCAGCTCGCTGTCCCAAGGATCCGAAATATCCAGGATATCGGCATCCAGAATGTCGGCATAGGTGCTCAGGATGATCCCTTCCTTGTGCGATTCCACGTCATGACAACCCGAAACGGCACAATTTCCGATAAAAATGGGGTAGATATCATTCTCAAAATACACGGTATCCGGGTCGCAATCGGAGGTTACGAGGGTGGTATCTCCCCCTCCGGAGGTGTCAACCGGGGTGAGGGGAGTGTCCTCCTCGAGAACGATGTCCAGCGGACTGTGCTTACAGGATTCAGCGGCCACTAAGGCAGTGAGGATAAGGGAAAACAAGAAAATGGTTCTTTTCATACTTGGTATTGATACGGCAAAAGTAGGGCGTTTGGTCGCGCGCATGAAAGACAGATTTGGTCTGTTTCCGCAAATTCCGGAAGCCCTTATTCCGGGTTGGTGTGTGCCGACAGGGAGAATTGTGGCACGATTCTTTATTTTCGCAGTGTCAAACGCCTTATCGTATGAAAAAATTGCATTACCTCTTTCTGCTGCCGTTCGCGGCTTCTACATTCTTCATTTCCTGCGAGGATATCAGCCTGGATGACCTGTTGTCAGACGGCGATGTGGTGGCAGCGCTGAAGGAGGCCCTCACCATAGGCACCGATACGGCGGTAACTCAGGGTTCTGCCCTGGACGGCTATTTCCTGAATCCCGACATCACCATCCTGTTCCCTGAAGAGGCCGGCATCGTGCAAACGGTTGTGGGCGCCATTCCCGGCGGCGATGAGCTCATCGATGAGTTCGTGGTATCCCTCAACCGCGCAGCCGAAGATGCCGCCGATGAGGCTTCTCCCATCTTCAAGGATGCCATCCTGAACATCACCTTCGACGATGCCATGGGCATCCTCAACGGCGTGGATACCGCAGCCACGAATTATCTGCGCATCAACACCTTCACCGAACTGTACGATGCCTTCAAACCCGATATCCAGACATCACTCGAAGGGGTAGGGGCCCAGCAGGCCTGGGAAGAGGTGATCGACCTGTATAACTCCATTCCGCTCACCGAGGACGTGAATACCGACCTCGCCGACTACACCACCAACCGCGGTCTCGACGGGCTCTTTTGGCTCGTGGGACAGGAAGAGATCAAGATCCGCACCGACATCGAGCACCAGGTAACTGAGCTGCTTCAGGAAGTGTTTGGTAATTGATAACAGGTTATAGGAAGATTCGAAGGATCGAAGGTCCGAAGATTTGAAGGGTTAGTGGGGAGAAGATTCGAAGGATTGAAGATTCGAAGATTTGAAGGGGGTTTTGAATAGGCCCTCCTTCCTCACCATTCACCATTCACCACTCACCACTCACCGCTCACTGCTCACTGCTCACCAAATGTCCTGTCTGAACGATTCGCTGCTCCTGATGACCATTCCGGAGATCATTGCCGTCCTCACAGGTATCCTCAGCGTATGGTATGCGCGCCGTGAATCCGTGCTCGTGTATCCCGTGGGCATCGTGAGCGTGCTGTTGTATGTGTATATCTGCCTGCAGGTAAAACTGTATGCCGACGCCGCCATCAACGCCTATTATTTCCTCGTCTCCGTATACGGTTGGTATTACTGGTTATTTGGGGGAAGGACCGGCGCGGGGACTTCAGGAGCCGCTGCCGCATCCGCTGCGCCCATCACAAGGTTAAGTACGGCACATAACATATTGTTTGCTGCGGGGGCCGTGGGGTTGGGTGCGTTATTCGGTTATTTGCTGGATAATTATACCGATTCCACCGTGCCGTATTGGGATGGCGGTACAACCGCGGTATTTTTTGTGGCGATGTATCTCATGGCCCGTAAGCATATCGAACACTGGGTGTACTGGATCATCGGCGATGTGGTATGTGTGCCATTATTTTTTTCTAAGGGATTGTGCTTTAGTTCGTTGCAGTACGTTATTTTTACCATTATCGCGATTGCAGGCTGGATCAGCTGGCACCGGCGATGGAAAGAAACTACCGCACATGCGTAAGATCGTCTTCACAGGACCTGAATCTACCGGCAAGACCACTTTGGTGGAGCGCCTGGCGCATGAATTACGTGTGCCTTTTGTGCCTGAGGTGGCGCGCAATTATATCGCCGCACTCCAAAGACCCTACACCTGCGAAGACCTGCACAATATCGCCATGCTGCAGATGAGTGAGGAAGAAAGAGTGAAGGCACATCATCCGCATATCCTGCTTTGTGATACTGACCTGCTGACCATTAAAATATGGTCTGAAGATAAATTCAGCGAATGCGCCACCTGGCTTACCCATGCATTCGTTGACCGCACACCGGAAATGTATTTCCTGTGTGCTCCGGATTTCCCCTGGCAGCACGACCCGCTGCGCGAAGACCCGCATCGCCGTGAACACCTCTATCAGGTGTACCGCGAACACCTCATCCGCTACAAACTCCGCTTCATCGAACTCACCGGAAGCGTAGATAAAAGAGTATACACCGTACTCCACCACCTCCACCAGCCGATACAGCAATTGTTTTAAGGCAGTTTATTTTCCGATCGTAAACTCCGCAACGAAGTATATCTCTTCCGCCGTTTCAAGAGCGATATAAATTATCCAATAAAAATGTGCAAAGTCTCCGACTTTGCACCCCCTCCCGCGGACTCCGTCCGCCTAACTCCACGCACACACAAACACCTGAGTAGAAATTTCACGCCAGGCACGAACACACGAACACCCCGAAGTAGAAAATTTCTCCGCTGCGCTCCAAAATATACACTTCGGGGCAGGCCATAATTTTTTTATCAAGCCTGACCAAAGGTCAGGCAATCCTGAGATTAGCTAAGCTACCTACTTACGCATCCGCCGCGGCGGACACCCACGCACCCACGCACCCACGCACTCACGCACTCACGAACACACGAACACATGAACACATGAACACACTTGCACACTTCCACACTAACACACTATCTTTGCCCCATCTCATGGGGTGTCGGCTACAACCGACTGAGATCAAACCCATCGAACCTGCCCGGGTAATGCCGGGAAGGGATAGAGGAAAAAACGTGTTTTTGTCTTCCCGGCAAAGGCCCCATTTCAGGGATGTTTGTTAACAACAAAATGCCTTTGTCATGCACAAGCATCTAATGTTATTAGCTACCGCCCTGTTCTTCAGTATGGCGGTGAATGCCCAGATCGAATTGAACGGTCGCGTAATGGACATCTATGACCGCGGTCCCGTACCATTTGCCACCGTTGCCCTTCCGGATACTGTCCTGCAGGCCGATCTGAACGGCACCTTTTCCATCCGCCTTACGGCCATTCCGGATCGCATCACGGTAACGCATATCGCATACCGCGCTGCTTCCACCATGTCGCCGATACAATGCGCCGATGGCGTGTGTTCGATGATCATCTACCTGGAACCTGCCGATGTGGTGTTCCAGGCAGCAGAGGTGACCGCACAGCGTGCCGATACGGATATGCCGGTGACCTTCACCAATATCAAGGGTGCGCTGCTGCAACAGCAGAATTTCGGTGAGGATATGCCCATGCTGCTGGAATCCATACCTTCTGCTGTCGCCACGAGCGATGCAGGCAACGGCGTGGGCTATACCGGATTGCGGATACGGGGTGCAGACGCCACCCGCGTGAACATCACCATCAACGGCGTGCCGTACAACGACGCAGAATCTCAACAAACCTACTGGGTCAATCTGCCCGACTTCGCCTCTAGCGTGGATGATATTCAGGTGCAGCGCGGTGTGGGCACATCCATCAACGGTATCAGCAGTTTTGGTGCTGCGGTGAACATCCACACCAATTCATTGAGTGAAACACCGTTTGCACGCACACAGGTAAGCGTCGGATCGTTTGGCCTGCAAAAATACATGGGCAGCTTCGGCACCGGACGCCTCAATGACCATTGGTTCCTCGAAGGCCGCGTGAGCGATCTGTACAGCGATGGCTTCATCGACCGCGGGTTTGCCGACCTGCAATCATGGTTCTTTACCGGCGGCTACAGATCAGATCGATTCACTTCTATCGTCAATGCATTTTCCGGCAGCGAGCGCACGTATCAGGCATGGGCCGGTGTGCCGGCAGAAGTGTTGGATACGAATCGCACATACAATCCATACACCTACGAAGATCAAACCGATAATTACCGGCAAACACATTATCAATGGCATAACACACTGCTGACCAAAAAAAATAATGCGTGGCGACTGACACTGAATTACACACTCGGTGCCGGTTATTATGAGCAGTTGGAAACAGACCAATATTTCACGGATTATGGTGTTGAGCCGTTTGTGTTCGGAAGCGACACGGTGAGCACTACAGATCTCATCTCACAAAAATGGCTCGATAATTCTTTTGGCGGTGCATTTCTGCAATATCAGCATCAGTTCAACGAGCACACCTCACTCACCACCGGCGCTGCTGCTTATCGCTATGATGGCGACCATTTCGGCAGGGTCATCTGGGCAGAATATGCCGAGCCGTTCGGATACGAGCATACCTGGTATGATAATAATGGTTTGAAATGGGATGGCAATATCTTTTCGCAGTTCGTGCAGGAACGCGGACCATTCACCTGGATGATCGACCTGCAGTTGCGCAGGGTGGATTATCAGTTCGTGGGCTATGATGCATTCGGTGTGCTGGTGGATCAGCAGGTAGACCTGATGTTCTTCAATCCAAAGGCCGGTATCACCTGGAAGCAGCGTCCGGGCATGGATGCTTATGTTTTCATCGGCCATTCCGGAAAGGAACCCAACCGCAATGATTATGTGGAATCCACACCGCTGAGCAGACCTGCACCTGAACGTTTATACAATCTGGAGATCGGTGAACGCATCACACGCAACGGCTGGCAGTTGATGTTCAATTACTACCTGATGTATTACATCGATCAGCTGGTGCTCACCGGTGAATTAAATGACGTGGGTGCATATACCCGCACCAATATCCCGGAAAGCTATCGCACCGGTGTGGAGCTGGCGTGGAGTAAAACATTCATGCGTACGCTGCAATGGAGCGCCAACGCTTCCTTTAGCGCAAACAGGATACTCAATTACACGGAATATGTCGACGACTGGAATTCCGGAGAACAGGTGCCGTTCACCTATTCTGAAACCGATCTGGCGTTCAGCCCCTCTGTTATCGCCTTCTCACAATGGCAATGGCGGTGTTTTCAGCGCTCGTCAGGAGAGGATCAGCATCATCAGGTATTTCTGGCGCTTACCTCCAAGTATGTGGGTGACCAGTATGCCGATAACACCGGCAGTGCCGACCGCATGATCGAAGCCTATCAGGTCCATGATGCCGGCATCCGGTATCAGTTCGGGAACCGCAGGGTGAAGCAGGCCAGTGTATCGTTCCTGGTGCAGAACATCCTGAACGCTGAGTATGAGAGCAATGCCTGGGTGTACCGCTATTTGCTGGATGGTGCAGAGCAGCAAATGATGGGGTATTATCCGCAGGCAGGCCGTAACTGGGTGCTGATGGCCAGTTTTGCATTTTGAGGCATTTGGGGCGTTGATAAAAGTCATATTGTGCCGCAGCCCATTTCCTGTTACCTTTATGAGACCTAAAAGAGACCTTATGGCTTCAGGTTGGTTAAGATCGATATGGGCTGCGCCTGCCCTCCTGTTATTTACTGCGCTTGTTGTTCCTCCCGTAAGTCCGGAATACGACTGGATGATGGAAGGCAACAGTGAGAAAAGTGATTTCGGCTTCTGGATGGACGGAGGCGGGGATGTGAACGGCGACGGTTACGACGATCTGCTGGTTGGCGCTCCTTCAGTATCCCACAATTTTGTGGGTGAGGGTGCGGTATACCTGTATTACGGCGGTCCCGACGGTCTTTCGCTCGAACCCGACTGGGTGGCTTACGGAGCACACGACTCCTCCGGCTTCGGTCGTTGCCTGTCCATCAAAGGCGACGTCAATGGCGATGGTTTCTCAGACATTCTCATCGGCTCACATCAGCATAAGAATACCAAAGTGAATGAAGGCAAGGTGCTGCTGTACCTGGGTGGTCCCGACGGACCTGATTCTATTCCCTACTGGACCATGGTAAGTGGACGTAAAGGCGCTAAACTGGGCGAGGCCGTGGTATTTGCCGGCGACCTCAACCATGACGGATATGACGAGATATGCGTTGGTGCCCACGGATGGGATGATGATGAGACCCTGGGTGAGTTCGGCAATAAGGCCGGAAAGTTCTGGGTGTTCAAAGGCAATGCAGACGGCATCGATCCTACGCCGATCATGGCCTGCGTGGGAATTGTGGAGGACGCCAACCTCGGTGTTTCCATGGACAGGGCAGGGGATGTGAATGGCGATGGGATTGATGACTTGCACATAGGCGGTTATATATTCCTGATCGGCGACGGTATGTTGTGTACCTTCCACGGCGGTGCCGCAGGTCCTGACGGCATCCCCGATTTCATGGCAGCAGGCGGTGCGATGGATACATCTTTCTATGCGGTGAATCTTTCTTCCGCAGGCGATATCAATGGCGACGGCTACATGGACGTGGTAGTGGGTGCTCCCCGCTTTGATGCCAATGGCATTTATCAGTCAGGTAAGCTGCATATCCACTACGGCGGCGATGGCGGTTTGGATCCGGTGATCGGCTGGACCGCTACCGGCACGCAATACGACGAGCGCTGGGCCTTTAACGTGAATGAGGCAGGCGATATCAATCACGACGGCTACGGTGATCTGCTGGTGGGCGCAAAATATTTTGATAACGAGGCCGATTCCAATGCCGGAAAGGCGGAGTTGTTCCTGGGCGGCCCTAAAGGTCCGCAGCGTAACCCCACCTGGACATTTGTAGGACCCGATAGCGGCTCTACCGTTGGCAATAATCTCTGTGTGGCCGGCGATGTGAATGGTGATGGTCATGATGACATCATCGTTTCCGGGAATGAATACACCGGTGACCTGAACCGCGAGGGTGTCGTGTATGCCTTCTACGGGCAGCCGCAACAATGTGATCCCCCGCAGCATCCGAACATTTACTTTATCACACCGAATTCAGTTACCATCGGATGGGACTGGTTGTACGGTGCCCATAAGTACAGGTTCTATATGAAGCGCATGGATGGTCCTGCTCCGCAATACATCATTCCAACACAGGATTCAGTCGTTACCATCGGCGGCCTTGTGGCCGGTGCACATTATAAGGCTTACGTTACAGCCAAGTGCGATGGCGGTTGGACAGACCGCTCATTGGTCCTGGATTTCTATACGCCACTGCATCGCGAAGGCGAACTCGTGCAAATGGATGTGTATCCAACACTCGCAAGCCAGTCCATCAGCGTGGCACTGGGCACAGCTACCGGCCCTGTGGGCATTTCCATCATGGATATGCGCGGGAACGTGGTGTTCTACAGACAGTTCATGGTTGACGTGGCCAACACGGTGATCGTCATCAACGAGATCGCCGACCTGCCGGCAGGCAATTATTTCATCACGGCACAAAGTCCGGAGTCGCGCATATCCAGACAGTTCATTCGTCAGTAGGATAGACAGAGTAGGAATATGTAACTTGTTGAATAACAGGTTAGAACTGTGCTACGCGGTATTTTGGTGAGTAAAGTCTCTTTTTTCGTATCCCAGTACCTGTATATTTGTATCAACACACATTCAAAACTCGTTTATGAAGTTAGAGCAGGAGATCAAGCAGGAGAAGTTCAAAAATGATTACCATCGGTTATTGCTGAATGTTATGTATACCGGAAGTTGGTTGAATATCCGTCAGATCCATTTTTTCAAGGGCTACGATCTTTCACCGCAGCAGTATAACATTTTACGGATACTCAGAGGCCAGTATCCGGAACCGGCCAGTATCAACCTCCTGATCGATAGGATGCTCGACAAAATGAGTAACGCTTCCCGCCTTGTTGACAAGCTGCATACCAAGGGTTTGGTAGAACGCAGACCCTGTTCCGCCGATAAACGGCAGGTGGATGTGCTGATCACCAAAAAAGGCATGAAGTTGCTGGAATTGATCGATAAGGATATCAATGATCTGGAAGATCCGTTCCAAAACCTCACCAAAACGGAAGTCAAAACACTGAATGAGTTGTTGGATAAAATAAGAAGTTAAATTCCAATAGTATGACACAGATCCCTGACATCAGCAAAGAATGCACTTACTACGCAGTGCGCAGCAGGGGCAAGGGTGGGCAGCATGTAAATAAGAATGCCACCAAAGTGGAATTGTATTTTTCCGTTGACGAATCCAAGATCCTTACCGACGAACAAAAGGCGATCCTGAAGAATGAGATCGGGCATCTGATCAATGCCGATGGTTTCATTCGTATCACCAGTGAAGAAGCCCGTACGCAGTTGGAGAACAAGGACATCGTGAACGAAAAAATGACGGCCTTACTCAAAAAGGCCCTCACGCCGAAAAAACGTCGCGTGCCTACCAGAAAGCCGAGATCGGCCGATGAAAAACGGCTTACCGAAAAGCACATTACGGCAGAAAAAAAATCGAAGCGCGGCGAGATCTCTATTGAGGACTGAGCAGTGCTGCTGTGATCGCGCGGCTGACCTCTTCAGGTCGGGTCAGCGTCATCATATGTGAGCCGTCCTGCACAATATGATCAGCGGTAATTTGGTGCAGCGGCAACGTGTGATCGGCACTACCATGAATTTGTATGAGCGGTATGCCGGCATTTTCGGCTTCCATCCGATCCCATGTGACGATGAGGCCTACGGCTTGTTTCATGAACAGTGCATCCTTCTCACCGATCATACTGTTGCATGTCTTGCGTTCCCTGGACCTGTCAGGTTCATATAATGGCTGCAACAGATAGGTGGAATATTTGAACAGCCCTGCAGGCAAATACTGATACACCGGATACGTGCGAAAGAAGGTGTACAATTCCGGTACTTCCTCTGCACTGCTGGCGCTGGAGATCAGGATCACTTTCTGCGGATGTAATATTTCAGCCATCTCCATTGAGACCATGCCTCCGAGAGACACGCCCATGAAAGCGTAGGGCAGCGTGGTGTCTACCTGTTTACTCATGCGCAGTGCATATTGTTCCATGGTTTCCTGCGGTTCCGGTGTCAGGAACTGCAAATGCACGGTGTCTACACCGGCCGGGAATTGTATATGGCTGTATATGCGGTGGTCAGAGCCCTGTCCGGGTAGGAGATACAGGCGTTCAATAGCCTGCGCATGCAGCATGCCGGAAAAACCATACATGAAGGTCAGGCAAACTATCCATCTGTGCATGCGCATGCAGTGAGGGTTTATTCTACTGTTGCTGTTTTGAATTCGCTGGTGGTGTGGAATACAATATGGGGATGGTTCTGTATGGCCACATTCAACGCCCAGGCGGTTTCAGCCATATACACAGGATTGTGATCCTTGTCGAAATAAATATGGTCTGTCTTCAAGCGCATGAACTCGTCCAGTTGTTTTTTGTCCGTGGTGGTCAGCCAACAGGCTTTATGCATATGTATCGGCTGAAAGCGGCATTTCGCGCCATACTCATGCTCTAAACGATACTGGATCACTTCAAATTGCAGTTCACCTACGGTACCTACCACTTTTTTGAATCCGTTGTTGTGTAAGAACAACTGCGCTACTCCTTCATCGGTAAGCTGTTCAATGCCTTTTTCCAGCTGCTTGGTCTTCATCGGATCCATATTGATCAGTTCCTTGAATATCTCCGGTGAAAAGCTGGGAATACCTCTGAACATGAAATCCTCACCTTCGGTGAGGGTGTCGCCGATCTTGAAATTGCCTGTATCGTACAATCCGATCACATCACCCGGAAAGGCCTCGTCTACCACGTCTTTGCTGCTGGCCAGGAAGGCATATGGGTTGTTGAACCGCAGGTTTTTATCCAGGCGCACGTGGTGGTAGAAATTATTGCGTTCGAAATGTCCGGAGCATACGCGCAAAAAGGCGATGCGATCGCGATGACGCGGGTCAATGTTGGCGTGTATCTTGAAAATGAATCCGCTGAATTTCGATTCATCAGCGTCTACGTGGCGTGTAGTGGTATCGCGGCCCTGGGGTGGGGGAGCGATCTGAATGAAGGTCTCCAGCAATTCCTGCACGCCGAAGTTGTTGATGGCGCTGCCGAAAAATACGGGGGCTACTTCTGCCCGCAGGTAACGCTGTGTGTCGAAAGCATCATATACACCCTCGATGAGCTCCGCATCGTGCCGCAATTGTTCAGCATCGCGGTCACCTACCTGCTTATCTAGTTCGCTGTCCTGAATATTCTCGATCGTTATAACGTCATCCTCCACGCGCTGGGAGCCGGGGCGAAAGAGGTTGAGTTTTTTGTGATACAGGGAATAAACACCCTTGAAATAGGTGCCCATGTTGATGGGCCACGACAATGGTCTTACCTTGATATTCAGCTTGCTTTCCAGTTCATCCAGCAGATCGAAAGGATCCTTACCGTCACGGTCCATCTTGTTGATGAATATGATCACCGGTGTTTTACGCATACGGCACACTTCCATCAACCGCTCTGTCTGCTCTTCCACACCCTTTACGCAGTCGATCACCAGGATAACGGAGTCAACCGCAGTCAGTGTGCGATAGGTGTCCTCAGCAAAGTCTTTGTGACCGGGTGTGTCCAGGAGGTTCACCTGTATGCCCTGATATTCGAAGGTCATCACGGAGGTGGCCACCGAAATACCGCGCTGCCGCTCGATCTCCATAAAGTCGCTGGTTGCGGATTTCTTGATCTTGTTGCTCTTTACCGCACCCGCCACCTGAATAGCTCCGCCATACAGCAGGAATTTCTCGGTGAGCGTGGTCTTACCCGCATCCGGGTGGCTGATGATCGCAAAGGTTCTGCGGCGTTGTATCTCGGTATTTATTCGCATACGGTTAAAACGGGTGCAAAGATACCAATATCCATGCACTGCCATCTATTGGGGGATATCCTGAAAAAATGGTAAAGTTGCAGACGTGAAACTCCAGCCGCAAAACCCGGATTACCTGTTTGTAGGCATCCAGCTCGTCCTGTTCGTGCTGTTCTTCTGGTCGCCCGGCAGTCTGGATCTCCCGTCGCTCCTGTGGATGCGGATCGCCGGCGTATTGCTGGCCCTGGTGGGTATGGTTTATGTCGTTTGGCCTATACTGCAGCTCAACCGGGCCCTCACCATGTTCCCCACACCCCGTTCCGGAAGCAGCCTGATCACCACAGGCGCCTTTGCGCATGTGCGGCATCCCATTTATACCGGAATATGGATCGGCGGAGTGGGGGTGAGCTTGTACTATGCCGATGGCATACGCCTGCTGCTCGCCTGCGCTTTACTCCTGTTGTTCTATTTCAAATCGGGTTATGAGGAAAAGCGACTCATGCAGGTATTCCCCGATTATGCCGATTATAAAAAACATACAGGCCGCTTTTTCCCCAAACTATTCTAATGATATTTATGGAAGAACATCATCATAATCCGTTTGCCAGCAAACCGGCGCGATTGCTCCTGATACTCGGCGTTTTCTTTGTCGTGAATGCGCTGATCGCAGAATTCATCGGCGTGAAGATATTCGCGCTGGAAGAAAGCCTCGGATGGAAACCCTTTAACTGGAATCTGTTCGGCGAAAGCGGTTCACTCAACTTCACTGTAGGGGTGATCCTGTGGCCGTTCGTATTTATCATGACCGATATCATCAATGAATACTTCGGCATGCGTGGTGTGCGCCGACTGAGTTATCTGGCTATCGTATTCATCCTGTATGCATTCGGTATCGTATATGTGGCCATACAGCTCGCGCCTGCAGCGTTCTGGCCGGGGTCGTATACCGATAAGGGCGTGCCTGATATGCAATTGGCCTACGCAGCCATCTTCGGCCAGGGCATGTGGATCATCGCAGGCAGCGTGGTGGCCTTTCTTTTAGGTCAGCTGATCGATGTGTTCGTATTTCACGCGATCAAGAAACGCACCGGTGAGCGATCCATCTGGCTGCGGGCAACAGGGTCGACAGCCGTATCGCAAATGATCGACAGTATTGTTGTATTGTATATCGCATTTGTATTAGGGCCGCCCGACTGGAGTATCGGTCTGTGGCTGGCGGTGGCAACGGTGAATTATTGTTATAAGATGCTGGCGGCATTGCTCCTTACGCCATTGCTGTACATCATCCATAATTGGATCGATGCATTCCTGGGAAAAGAATTGAGTGAAAAGATGCGTGCTGAGGCGATGCGTAATTAACGCACGATCGGCAGCACCACCGTGCCGGTATCCGCAGATAGCTTGCGGATAAATTGCTGCAGCTGAATGGATTCTTTCTGGCACATCATGATCTCATCCAGATCAGCAGGCTCAGTGGCAGATTGTAATTCTTTGATGCGATTATCCACCTCCTGCTTCATGCGTATGATCTTCTTCAGCTTCAGAAGGGAAATGGATTTGACGATATCCTTGCGCACCAGGAATTGCTTCTCCGTGATCGGCACATCATGCATCTTCTGCCAGTTGTCGCTCAGTTCATAAGGTGTCTGCAGCAGGTCAATGGCCAATGAGCGCAACTGCTCATCCGGGTGGTTGATGAAATGCACCTGGGGCAGGAACTCCTGACGCTCAAAGGCTTCCCGGTACTCATCGATCAGCTTTTTATATAACGGATTGTCGATCTCGACATCGGAGAGGTTGCGCAAAATGCGGGCTATGGCGTTCTCGCCTTCAATTTCGAAATTGCTGTTGTCGAGCAGCAGCCGTGCAATATCTCTTTCCTGCCGCTCGTCGAAATGAAAAGTGAAAATGGGTTGCTCTTTGGCCGGAAGCGGCGTATCAACGGCTTCAACCGTTGCTTTATCGGCTGCAGGTAATTTGTTGAGGGCTTCCCTGCGCAGCAGCTTATTGGTTTCCGTGATCAGCAGTTGCTCCTCCACATCGAGGGCCTTGGCGGTTTGCTTTACGTACAAGCTGCGCGTGATGCCATCCGGGATCTTGGCGATACTGGCAACGATATCTTTGATGATGCCGGCCACTTTTACCGGATCACCTTTGGCTTCTTCCAGGAACAGGTCGGTCTTGAGGTGGATGAGGTCTTTTTTATTCTCCTCCACATACTTTCGGAAACCTTCGCCGCCCAATTTTTGCACCAGGGTGTCAGGGTCATCCTCGGCAGGCAGCAGCACGACCTTTACGTTCATGCCTTCTTCCAGGGCAATGTCCAGCCCGCGCAAAGCCGCCTTTACACCTGCTGCATCACCATCGTAGAGGATGGTCAGGTTCTGCGTGTAGCGTTTGATCAACCTCACCTGATCCTGCGTAAGCGCAGTGCCGGATGAAGCCACCACATTCTCGATGCCGCCCTGATGCAGGGAAATGACATCCATATATCCCTCTACCAGAAAACAGCCGTCGTGCTGAACGATCGACTTCCGTGCCTGATAGATGCCGTATACGATCTTGCTCTTGAGATATATTTCTGTTTCGGGCGAGTTGACATACTTGGGTACCTTTTTATCGGCACTCAGCGTACGTCCTCCGAAACCCAGTACTTTGCCGCTTACACTGTGGATGGTGAACATCACGCGTCCACGGAAAAAGTCCTTGCCGTACTGATTGGTAAGTCCCAGTTGCTGCAACAGCTCCTGCTGGTAGCCTGTATTCAGCGCTTCTTTGGTGAATGCATCTCCGCCGGAAGGACAGTAACCCAATTTAAAGGTCTCAATGGTCTCGCGACGAAGACCGCGTTCCTCGAAGTAGGAGAGTCCGATCGAACGTCCTTCTTCAGTATTCAGCAGTTGTTCATTGAAGAAATGCTGTGCAAAGGCATTGATGATATACAGACTTTCCTTGCGGTTTTCCTCAATGATCTCCTCGTTCGTCCGCTCTGTCTCCTCGATCTCGATGTTGTATTTCGTCGCCAGATACTTAAGCGCTTCGCGATAGGTAAAGTGCTCGTGCTCCATGATGAAGGAAACGGCATTTCCACCCTTTCCGCAACCGAAACATTTATAGATGCCTCGGGGCACCGATACGTTGAAGGATGGTGTCTTTTCATCGTGGAACGGACAGAGACCGATGAGGTTGACACCCCGCTTCTTCAGGCGCACGAAATCACCCACCACCTCATCGATGCGGGCGGTGTCCATGATGCGCGCTATGGTCTCTTTGGAAATCACTATGCAAAGGTAATTCTATGGTTCTTAGGAATGTTAAAGTTAACAATTCGGCCTAAATGTTGAATATAATATAAAAAGTTGGCACGATTGTGGAAATATAGGCATTAAAATGGAGGATCATATGAAAACTTTACTACCAGCTGTTTGCCTTGTCGCGGCGTCATTCGGTTTAATGGCCGCCGATCATCCTCCGGCAGCGTGGACTTCCGGAGCGCATTATGCCACATCCACTTTTGAGATCCGTTCACAGGGCAGTGTGTATTTTTCTGTCAGTGTCGACGGGCGCTATTACCCCAATCCGGTAAAGCATTTCTCACTGGCCAATGTCACACCCGGTCTGCATCGCATCGAATTGTTCGCTGATGCCAAACCACATGGTAATCGCCCTGTTCCGCAGCGCATTTACAGCGGTGATATTTATATAGAGCCGGGCGCTTTGGTGACCGGTGTGGTGGATAATTTCGGACGTTTTTATATAAAATCCGTTAAGTCACTGCCGGCGTATATGCCGCCTGTGTATGAGCCCTATCCGCCATACACTCCTGCTCCGGCGCCGAGGCCTTTCCCGATGTCATCCCAGTCTTTCCGGCAGTTGCTGGATGTGATGGACGATCAGTGGTTCGAATCCGGGAAGATGCAGGTAGCACAACAGGCCCTGGCAACCAATTATTTTACCACCGATCAGGTGATCGATATGATGGAGACTTTCAGTTTTGAAGAAAGCCGACTTGATCTGGCCACTGCTGCATATGCACGTGTGGTTGACCCGGAAAGGTATTTTTTGGTCAATGATGTGTTCTGGTTCAGCAGCAGTGTGGATGCTTTGAGCCGCTTCATTGCAGGACGATGAAAAGTTCATGCATGAAAAGAGGACCCCGGCCCTGTGCCGGGGTTTTTCATTCCGGTGCTGCATATTATTCTGTAATTTTGGCCGTTATGCAGAAAACCGTTCTCATGCGCGTGATTATTCTTGCTTTGTTGCTGTGCGCCGGTTTGGTGAGTCCGCTCCTCGCTGCTGATGAACATGCACCTTCAGGCCTGCCCGCTGAGCATACCACCGAAATTCCGACGCTGGAAGATGTTACGGTGACTGCCATCGAAATACCGGCTCAAACTGAACCGGAACAAGTTGATCTGCTTGTGCCTGTCTCTGATACAGCCGAAAAAGACACCACTAAAAAAGAAGAGGAACCTAAGCCTGAACCTATGGTGCTGGGCGGTGCAGCCGCTGTTGCCGCCGGTACGGGATTGGCGGTTGCAGGAGCGTTCGGCTCACCTGTCTTATTGCTGATCGCCGCTTTGTGTTTTGCAGGTGGCGCTTATCTTACAGCGCTCGGCTGGAAAAAGATCAAAGCGGAACCCAAGAAGTATTCCGGTGAAAAGATCGCCATTGCCAACTACATCGTTATCGGCGTGATCGGCGTGCTGGCTTCGTTTTATTCTCTCTATATTTTATTTACCGTTTAACACTCAGCGTATATACACCGAAAATGGAATTGCCTGCCAGAAAGCAGGTGTTACTCTTCGGTGCAAACTGCACGATATTAAACGCCTTGTCAGCGATCTGGGTATAGGTGTCGCTGATGATGGCTGCACCTGAAGTGCCGCAGGCGACTAAAATATCATTAGGCCCGCAGGCAATGCCGCTGATATATCCGAGTGTTCTTCCGCCGGTGAGATCATATTGGGCGCCTTCGCTTAAACCCCATCGCTGATCCCGAAAGTGCAGTATATCCAAATTCCTGCCTGATCCTTTGGGTTGCAGATAATCACCGCCGGCAGCGATCAGTGTTTTCCTATCGCAAACGGCGAGCGAAAAAATACCGGTTGATGGCGCTCCCTGCGTAATGTCTGTTTGCTGATACTGCCATGTAATTCCCTTATCACGTGTGTAATACACCCGTGCCTGCGCTCCACCGGTGGCAAATACGATATGCTTTTTGGTGAGAAATTGCACCACGCTTCCGCTCGCGGCAAATGCAGCCAGGCTGTCGGTGCGTTCATTCAGAAAACGCTTCTCCCAATAGCGGCCGGCATCATGAGAATACAAAGTGAGAAAATGCCCGTCCACAGGATCCCCTAAACACATACCATGATCGCCATGAAAATCCATGGCATCCAGAAAGTATGCGGGGTTGTCGGAGCGGAATACCTGTGACCATGTTCTCCCGGTATCAGTAGACCTTAATATTGCTGCAGGTGCAGTAGAACTCATCAATAACAAACTGCCATCGCTGAACACTTCAATGTCCCTGAATTCTGCGCTGTCGTAATCCGGCACCTGCTGCATGTTCCAGCTTCGGCCGCCGTCATGGGTTACGCCAAAATAGCCGTTGCTGCCGCTGATCCAAATGGTTTGGGTGTCTACCACGGCCATACCACGGATACTGGTTTTTACCGGCAGATCGAACACGGTCATGCTTTGTGCAGCCGCAGTGCCCAATGCACAGATCAGGTGGAGGAATAGAATACAGTGTTTCATTTTTTCTGATATCCTTCCGGGATGTCAAATATGCCTTCCGGAAAATAGTTCTCCTTTAGCGTGCTTACTTCAAATGTGCGGGTGTATTTTTTATTCACTACCATCAACCGCATCACGGCACCGGCTTCATATCCGATGAACAGGGGAGGAGGAACAGCAGCGTGGTTGATCTCGCTCTGCACATCATAGCGCGATGACGGAAAAACCATCCGGTCAGCGGCCCAGATATAAGCGGAATCCTCCTTCGGTATCACACCACTGCGCGTGATCCTGTATTTGGTACAGGGAATGCCGGCGATGGTCTCCTTTTCGCCAGTCGACTCCACCGTGGGCGCAAAATGGTCGGGCATCAGATCCTTCAGCGCTTTACTGGGATCGCCGAGATCGGAATATTCTGCCAGATACGCCAGTTTGTACACGGTATCCAGCTGCCAGGCTTCCTGTAACTGCCGGTATAACACGATGTTCCCATGGGATAATCCGCCGTATTCGATCATCCGGAAAGTGTCTTTTTTAAAATAGACATCAACACTATCGGGACTGAACGTTTTCAATGACTGCGCAAGTGCTGAATCGGCTGTCTCCATGTGTGATACAAAGGTCACCTTGCCATAGAATACGGTCTTGTTCGAAATATCTTCTGCTGAAGTATCAGTGGACCCTTCGTCGTTATTACCACAAGACCACACGAACGACAACAGGAGAGTGGCGACCAGAAATGATGGAATGCTGCGCATTGGGCAAAGATAACCCGAACTTTTCACGACGGCACTCAGTGGTAGGGATAAAAGGTGAGCATGGCGTTATACAGGTCGCGGCCGCGCGTATCGGCATATTGTTTCAGGGTCCAGCCGCTCACCTGAAAGAAATAGGCTTCTGTGCGCACTACGGTCAGGCAATACCAAATGTCATGACCGCCGTAGGTGCCGGTATACTTCATGGCGAGCGCAGGATAACCGCTGAGCGTGAGGGTGTCCTGTTGTCGGAGTGAAGCATCGGTGAGCATGTCCTCTGCAGCCTGTGCAGCATATATCGCGTATTCATCCAGCGTGATCTCAATGCTGTCGTCCTCGGTATCGGGGATCACCTCCCGGTACACCATGAGAAAGCTGTTGTGTAAACTATCTGTATAGGCAACGGCTGCCCGCTGGTTGACGTTCCGGTCTGGATGCAGGTAGGGCGGAACATACAATTCAAACTGCCCCTTTTTTACAACATGCACAAAATCGCTGTAGTCAGGTGCTTCCGCTTCCTGCCTGCAGCCCTGGATCAACAGAGCCACGATACAATGATATGCCAGAATGCGTTTTACCAGGCTTTCCCTTTGGTCAACTGATAATGCAGTATCTGCTGTGTTTGCTCATCGGAATAATAGAGATACATGTTTTTTTTGTCGGGCGCAAAGCTCACGCCGGAAATGAAATAGAGATCTTTGAATTCATCGGTATATAATTCCGGCAGAGAGAAAATATCTGCTGATGACTTTCGCTGCGAGCGGTAAATACGGTTATTGGCCACCAGAAAAAGGCTGCGTTCGTCGGGCGACAACCAGACGCTCATGATCTCGAGTTGCACTTCACCGGCAAACCGCACGTCAACCGGATCGCTGAACGCTGCGTCGGCGGATGTGCGTTCAGTATACAGCAGTTTGAAGTTGCGGGTGTAATAGAGGCGCATGCCATCGCCCGATATCCAGGGGTATGCATCGCTCATGAGCGGATCGTTCAGGTTGGACAGTAACTGCACCGGGCCATAACTGCCATTGGGTTGCTTGCTGGCGATGGCGAGTTCATTGTCGTTCCATCCGGAATAGGCATTCACAACAAATACCAGATGTTCTTCGTTTTTTGAAGCAGTTACCTGAAAAGCGCGCATGGAGTCGATCGGGATATTCAGGTTAAAGGCGGTGATGGGCGCGGGCGGTGCATCGGGCGACACGTTATACGCATACAGGTCAGAATGCAGTTCCACCAGATTTTCCAGGTCACCGTCGATCAGGCCCACGATGAACGCATCGCCGTCTTTCGACAGCTGTCCCGGCCCGATCTCAAAGGTCTCAGGCACGGCAAGTGCCCGTCGGAAAGTGAATTTGCCCTGTGTGGCATATGGCGATTGAGCCATTGCCGGCCATGCATAGAAAAAGCAGATAATAAGAGATACCTTTACAGTGCGTACCATAATGACAAATTTAGGTATTAAAAATCATGCCCGATAACATATATCCACTGGTGATAGCCAGGATGACCGATGAGGAGGTGCTGGAAGCGCTGCAGCAAAGAGAAAAGTATGTAGATGAAATGCTGCTGGCACTGCTGGATGCGGCGAAATTGCGCGGATTGGAGGTGGCTGATTCGGATGCACTGCGTGCCGAGATCAACGCACGTTTCATCCCCGAACCGCCGGCGAACGAAGAGGTGGAGGAGGTGGTCATGGAGGAATTGCCGGTATTATACTCGCAAACAGCTATCCTTGCTTTCACGATATTCTTTTCACCTATTTTCGGCGGTATCCTGCTGGCCATGAATGTGAAAAGGGTGAAAGGGCGCTTTGTTACACAGGTGGTGCTCATCAGCATCGTATTGGCGTTAGTGAGCGGTATCATTTCCTGGTTCCTCGTTCCGGGCAGTTTCTTCGGTATTCTGGCGCCTATCGCGAGCGGACTCATCCTGAGTGAACTCATGTGGAACCGCTTTATCGGCAAAGGCCTGCCCTATATGCACCGCCGTGTGCTCGTGCCGCTGATCATCGCACTGGCGATCACACTGCCGCTGGCCTATTATGCTTATCAGAATCCGGAAATGTTTGACCTGCAAACCATTACCAATGAAAAATAGCCGTCTGTTCCTGTTGATCGCTGTGGTGGTACAATTGTCTGCACAACCACTTAAGGCTGATTCTCCGCTTACCTCCACCTATTTCGCCAACTTCTATTACGATCATGCGATCGTTTCTACGGCGGAGACCAATCATGCGCTCAATACTGAGATCATGACTTATCTGGCGGATGATCAAACGCTGATCGATGTGAAAGCGGCCGTGATCAACGCCATAGGATGGAATTACGACGGCAATGGCAATGCGGAAGAATTCTGGAAATTCCTCGCAGCAAAACACGGCACTACTTCAGAGAAACTCATGCTGAATGACCTCAGCGGCCATGAACTGTTCAGTTACGGTTACCTGATGGCCATGGGCGATTACTTTAATGTGGATGCAGCGATCACCGTATTAGAGATGGCTGCTCAAAAGGAGTCCTCAAGCTTTACTGTGCATTTATTCCTCGCAGTGACGAAAGCGCAAAAAGCCATGGACACCGATTGGTGCCAGGTATGGAAACTCACCCGTGATGTGTTGAATGATACATCATTGAAGCGCGACATGAAGACTGCCGCCATACAATCTGTGGTCGACTACATGATCCTCTACAAGAGCAGCTGCGTGGAAGGCGACCGCGCTAACGGCGGTGAGTGATCTTGTTGTATAAATAAGATCTCCGACGCGGAAGATCATTTACTGAACCATGCTTTCACAACCTGTTCCGCCTGTTTACCGCAGGGGTTGAAATCTTTCTTGTAGTCTTCGGCATAGCCCATATAACTCGGCCATTTCCAGAGGTAGACGCCCCGCAGCCACTGCTCATCTGCTACAGCCTGTTGCATGATGGTGTAGCATCTTTTCTGGGCCTCTTCGCTATAGTCCTGCTCATCGGCATCCTTGTGCGGATTCAGCCAGGGCTGTGCGATACTCTTAAAGCCGATCTCTGTCATGACCACCGGTTTATTATAGCGCCTGCTCACCTGTTCGATCTTATCCAGGTTGGCTTCGAAACCGGCCAGCAATTCTGCATCCGTAGGGTCTGATTTAGCAGAAAGCGGATAATAATTGTTCACGGAAATAAAGTCCAGTTTATCCCAAAAATCCACCTGCTCAAATTCATCACCCCAGTTGGCCGCATAGGTGATATGTCCGGAATATACGGTGCGCACCTTTTCAAAAATGGCATCCCAGGCGGCATGCTGACTCAATGACGCTGCAGCGAATTCGTTTCCTACACAGAGGATGTCCATGTCATATATCTCAGCTAACAACGCATAGTGCATGATCCATTCTTCATAATATTCGAAGAAGGCTTTCCAGTCGGCTTCATTTTGCATGGTGATGTCGCCTGTCCAGCCAAGCCACGACCACAACTGCGGCTTGAGCATGGTGGTCATGCCGCGTTCTTTTGCTTCATAGGCAGCGTGGATAACAGCTACATCGTTCTCTGCACCTGCTCCCTCTGTATACCGATAGCGCATAGGTTTATCCATGGAGCGAAACAGGCTGTAGGGTATGATGGCAATGGTGTTCACGCCGAGTTCCTTTAGTTTGTCGAGGCTTTTATCTGCTTCGGAGCCCATATAGCCGTTATATACCTGATAGCCCTCGTGCGCGAAGTTGAATCCTTTCAGCATATCAGGCAACACCGCTTTTTCCGTTTTCAGTATGCTGGTGGCTGCCATGGTTTGACGTATGTAGGTATGCCAGGCACTCTGCAAACTCAGAATGGCTTCTGCCGATTGTTTGCCCGTGTAGAGGTCTTTAACGTACGACTCTCCTTTGGTTTCCAGCAGGAAGCTGACTAAACTGGCAGCCGCGACGTGCATTAGAAAATCAGATTCACCTTCAAATGCTTCGTCATTCAACAGGAGTGAGAGAGCAGGCAACGCATCGGCCGAGAGTAAATTAAATGCGATCGACGGCACGTGTACCTGTTGCCATTCTGCTGTGAAATTAACGGCAAGGCCTTCCTGTATTGCCCGGTTTGACGGTTTGCCGAGCAACTGTCGCAACGCAAGCATGTTGATCTTCTCATCATATCTTCCGGCAAATTCTTTGTCGATCACGGTGTGCACGCTGTTTTCAGACTCGATGATCACGCTTTGATCGGCGGCGTTCAGCATCATGCTTTGTATTTCAGGACTCGGATAGATGTGCACCTGAATGGGGTCGGATAATGTGTTTCCGCAAAAGGCCTGTACGCGGTTGAGATCAGCCTGTACATGTTCGGCATAAGCTGTGAGCGTGGCAGGTTGTGCTCCGCTGTGCGCGAAATAACGGGCATGGGCGCTTTTGAGAACCTCTTCACCGGTGTAATCGAATTCCCAGTGCTGTACATTCGTGATGTCCCAGCGGGTGTCGGCAGCCTCGCTGAAATTGCCGACTATCGAGCGCTTGCCATTGTGATATACCTGATAGCCCCAGTTGTCCCAGAAGAAATAGCCCCATTCACCCTGCAATTCATTCTGCACATATTCTACGATCACCTCTTCGTGATTACCGAAGATGACCGATAAAGGCATTTTGGGATTGAACACATTGGGGTAGAAGGATATTTTGACCAGGTCGTTCGGCATGTTATACACCTTGTCGTTGAACTCAAACGACCCTGCTGCAAATCGGGCGGGGATGTTCCCGCTTAATCGCCTGATCAGTAAATGTTCGTAGGTGCCGATGACATACAGGGGATAATGCTGCACTTCATATTC
>DAIMYJ010000019.1:1875-17426 GCA_036734545.1 Chitinophagales bacterium | reverse complement strand
AGGAGATGGAATAGGCGCATAGGTGCAAAAATAGGGGTAATTCCGGTTGGGGACCGTGCCGTCAGGTGTTGGAAAGTAGGATAGAGCAGGGGTGGTAAAGGGTGGGGAAGAGGCTCAGAAGGTGCGGTGGAACCACTCGATGATGGCTGCACCGGCTACCAGCCAGATGATACCCTTGATCAGAAAGAACAGAAAGCCTGCCCATCCGATGCGCTTAAGCCATGATTTGGTCTTTTCCGGTACTTTGATCATAGATTACCTATACAAAGGTAATGGTTAAACAAAGCGTTCCAAAAGAAGTTTAGCAGGTTTAACTTTTTTAACCTCGTAGTGCTTCTTAATGTAGAATTCAATGTGGTTAACGGCCTGTTGAATATCATCGGTGAACAGCACCAGCTCCAGGTCCTGCGGGGAAATGGTCTTGGCCTGTAGCATCTTTTGCAGCATCTCCCAAATGTCGCGGTAGTAGTCTTTGCCGATCATCACCACGGGAAAGTTTTTGATCGTGGCGGTCTGGATGAGGGTCAGTGTTTCAAAGAATTCATCCATGGTGCCCACACCCCCGGGCATTACCACAAATCCATAAGAATATTTTACCAGCAGCACCTTGCGCACGAAGAAGTATTTCATAGTCACCCACCGATGCATATACGGATTGGGCTTTTGTTCCATAGGCAGCTGTATGTTGCAGCCCACGGAGCGTCCGCCTGATTCATAAGCGCCGCGGTTGGCCGCTTCCATGATCCCCGGCCCGCCGCCGGTAAGTATGGTGATACCCAGTTTACTCAGCCTGCTGCCCAGCTCACGGGCCTGTTTGTAATACACATGATCCTCCTTGAATCGGGCCGATCCGAATACCGTTATGCAGGGGCCTATGAAATGCAGAGCGCGAAATCCCTTGATGAATTCAAAAAATACGCTGAATGCAAAACCCAACTCCTGTACGCGTGATCGCGGTCCGCCCAAATACTTTCCCTGTTTGGGTTCCAACCTGATATTCCATTCCGGGTCCTGCATCATGATGTCTGTGTTTTATAGTGATCAAAAATAGGCTATATCCGACTATCTCCCTGATGCCGAATAAACATGGCACAGTTTTAGTCTTTCCATATATAAAGCTTACGTATGAAAAGATTGTTCATGATGCTCATCGGTTTCGCCGCAACAGGCGCTTTTGCACAGGATTTTGACATGGGTGTGAAAGGCGGTGTTAACTACGCGCAGTCTGTGATCCTGGATGTGGTAGGCACCTCCGGTGTGGATGTCGACGATCTCGAAAGCGAACGCGGCTCCGCTTTGGTATTTGGCGGTTTTATGCGCTTTTCCGGCGCACGCTGGGTGTTCCAGCCGGAGATTCTCATCTCCGAGAACGCCTCTTTGGTAACCCTGGCCGATGCCGATGTGCAGAACATGGACCTGGAGGACCTGTTCACCATGAAAGTAGATAAAGTGGACGTGCCGCTGTTGATCGGTTACCAGGCATTCAGCACTGTGCGACTGATGGGCGGTCCGGTGTTCACCACCTTCCGCACAACCATGGAAGATCCCTTATTCAGTCTGGAGGATATGACCCTGGGTTATCAGGCGGGTATCAGCTTTGATGTGCAAAAACTGACCTTCGATGCCCGCTATGAGAGCAACCTGAGCAAGGTAAAGGAATATGTGGAGTCTGATGGCGGACTGATCACCGTTGACACACGCAAAAGCCTGTTCCAGTTCACGGTGGGGTATAAGCTGTTCGACTAAGCAGTGGGTTTCCTGAGCTTCCAGCGACGGTGTGACCAGAGATAGGGCGATGGGTCGCGGTCGATATCGGCTTCCAGCAATTGCATGAACCGCTGCGTTAATTCCACCGGTTCCATGCTGCGCGGATCATCGGTCAGCTTCTCGAAATGGATCTCATATCGATTGCGCCTTACCTGACGTATGGTGCTGTAGATCACCACATAATCATACTGCCTGGCGATCTTTTCCATACCGGTGACCACAGCCGTATCCTGCCTGAGGAATTGCACCCAGAAGTGTTCTTTGGGGTTGGGCGACTGGTCGGCGATCAGCACCAGCAGGGTTTGTTCTCCGCTGTGGTCCTGAAGATGGCTCAGGATCTTGCGTTTGGGGATCAGGTAGATGCTCAGGCGTGAGCGGCTTTTGAACATCAGCTTCTCGAAATACGGATTCGACAGCGGCTTATACGCTGCTTTCAGCGGAAACGGGGTGCGCTTGGCCAATGCACCGCCTCCCCATTCCCAGTTGCCGTAATGGCCCAGCACGAACATCACATTGCGGCCCTTGTCGATCTCTTCCTGCACCAGATCAAAATTCTGTATGCTGCACCAGCGCGCCAGCTGTGCGTCGCTGATCGTGAAGGATTTGATGGTTTCCATCAACGTATCGCACAGATAGACGTAGAACCCGTCGGCAATGCGGCGGATCTCCTCCTCTGATTTCCCGGGATAGGCATTGCGCAGGTTCTGCATCACCACAGCCTTCCGATATCCCGCTACCGTTTGCAGAAAGAAACGCAATACATTGCTGATACCCCGCAATACGCCCATGGGCAGAATAGAGAAGAAATACAGAAAGGGTAACAACAAATAAAACCCGATAGCTTGCATGCGCGGCAAAATTAGGAAATTTGAGGGCGATAGTCCTGTAATCGCATGTGTACACATATAATGAACTAATTTTTCACCCTCAGCATTCACTACTATATGAAACTCAGAACCGTTCAATTGCTGCAATATGCCGACATGATGGACATGGGCGGCATACCTGTTCGCCAGCCTTTACCATCAGCCTTTGCAGATCAGGTGGATCCATTCCTGTTGCTCCATCACCATGCCGGCAAAGTGCCTGCGGGCGCGCATCCGCGTGAAGTGGGCGTAGGGCCGCATCCGCATCGCGGATTCAGCCCTGTGACCTTTATTTTCAAGGGTGATGTGCATCATCGCGACAGCCGCGGGAATTCGGAAGTGGTGCATGCGGGAGGTGTGCAGTGGATGGATGCGGGCATGGGGATCATGCATAGTGAGCGTCCGAGTAACGCATTGGCCGAAAAGGGCGGTGAGCAGGAGATCGTGCAGTTGTGGGTGAATACACCGTCGGCCCGGAAAATGGATCAGCCGAATTATCAGGCCCTGCAGGATGCTGAGATACCTGTGGTGACACCGGATTCGGGAGAGGGTAGGATACAGGTCATCGCAGGTGATCATCGCGGCGTGCAGGGACCGGCCAATTCCAAGCTGGACCTGCTGATGTTGCGCGCCGACCTGGAGCCGGGTGCTACTGTGGAGGTGCCTTTGAAGCCGGACTATCAAACACTGATCTATGTAGTTAAAGGAAATATCACGCTGGAAGGCTACGGACCTGTTCCGGCATTGCATATGGCCGTGCTCAAGAATGATGGCGAAGGCATCCGTTTCTCCGCTGACCAGTCAACCATCGTATTGGTCCTGGCCGGCACACCACTGAATGAGCCTGTTGCACAATACGGGCCTTTCGTGATGACCAACCAAACAGAGATATTACACGCTATGCGTGATTATCAGATGGGTAAGATGGGTGTGCTGATAGAAGAGTTCGAAGGCTGATCAGGGGTGGATGACGCTGAATTTCAGTACCGTTCCACCGATATAGATCAGATATAAGCCTTCCGGCAGTTCAATCGTATTTATTCTGCACGCACCGTTTGTCAGGATTCCGGTTTGTATCCATTGACCGGATGAACTTACGATAGTGTATGGCTGTGCCTCATGATAAGCTGATTCGATGTCAATATAGGCATCGGCCGGGTTAGGGAATAAACGTGTTGCGGAAGGCGTGATCGCTGCCACATCCAATATAATGTCCATGGAATCCACTACACCTGTGCCTTCATTGTATAATGAACCGCTGGGTGTTTGGATTATCGTTACAGGCCTTACCATAAAATAATTGTAGACCACACCACCATCGATGGCATTGCTCATCATCGGCAAGGTGACGGGCGTGTCGGTGATGCGTTCGTAGCGACCGAAGCGCTCGGTGGCGCGATAAACATGGTAGCCGATCAGGTCTGTCGCGGTGCCGGGAACGATATCGATCTGGAATTCACCAGTTGCGGCGTTCTCTACGGTACAGATTACATCTTCCACCGGAGGCACGGGATACATGCGCAGCGTGGGATCGCCCATCAGGGCAATGTGCACCCATTTCGGAAATATGTTGTCGACATAGGTCGTAGAATTATTTTGTGTAAGCCGGGCTGCCTGACCTATGGTTTCGCCTAAACCCATGCGATGAAAATGCCAGTGTGGCCGTCCGGCCCAGGCATTGGTCAGCGCGGTGCCACCGGCAAGGGGAGCGCGCAGGAAATTATCCGTCACATCCCAATCGCCAAAATAACTGCCGAAGAGCATTGTGAAAACGGCTTTCGTTGTATCGGTAGTAAAATCGGTGGTGCTGCCCACACCGGAGGCACCCTGATACCATCCGCCTCCGCATCCGTAACTCCACACATAGGAGGAGTCGCGCATGGTATAGAAGTAATCTGCTTCCAGGAGTGTTTCGCTCCCGCACAACGGACCAAAATTGCGCCATCCCGATGCAGCAAATGCTTCACCGCCGAAAGCGCCGAAATTGTCGTCTATGAGTGCACGCCGGGTGAACTTTGTTGTGGCCACCCGATAGGCATGGTCGTTGTCGAGGTATCGCTTGAGCAGCACAGCTTCATCCAAACCAAAGGAGGGCAGGTTGTACATGTCTACCCGGCCTACCTGTAATTCCAGTTTCGATTTGAAGATGTTCTGATCATATTTTCCGTCGCCGGGCACATTCCAGTTCTCCGGTCGTGTAGCCACAGTTACATCGGTAAAGTCGTCAGTGTATTCTGCATCGATATCGCCATAAATACCATCTGACGGCCATGCACCCTGATGATCGGGATGGCCGTCGGGATATAGATTGCCGCTGTATAATACGGGTACTCTTCCGAGGAGAAGAATGGCTTCAAGAGTGGTATCTGCTTCGGCATAAGCGATGATCTGTTCGCGCACGGCTATCGGTGACATATCGCGTGCAACATGCAGTTCGCGCACAGACCAGCCATCGCCGGAAATATCTTCCTTCAGTCGATAGATCTCATTGCTGAGGGTAGCTGTGATGGTCGTGTCGATCACTAGCAGGCAGGTGCCGCGATATTCGGGCAGCTCCATAAGGATGCCGCTCAAAATGTATCCTTCTGCAGTGATGCCGGAACTCATATCGCGCATGATCTTGTATTCATAGGCAACGCCTTCTGCAACATCGGTATCGGTGTAAGAGGTGGACGCCGCATCCAGAGTAGCGATCACCGTTCCCCAGGAAGATTCGTCCGGTTCTTTTTTGTAGATGCGATATTCAGTTGCGGAAGGATGGGCTATCCATTGCAAAGTAATGGTCGGAGGTGCGGGGTTCACTGCGGCTTCTGCCACAACAGCATAATCTGCTGTGATCTGGGCGGTGGCGTGCAGTGCACAGAGTGAGAGTAGTGCGAGTAGCAGTTTTTTCATGTAGTGAGCAGGTTGTACAAATGCTGTGCAAGAATATGTGATGCGGGTGGAAATTTGCGAAACCATAATTCCGGTTCGATCAGTTCCAGCTCCATGATCACGAGTGCGCCTGTATCGTTGCGGGTGATATCCACGCGTGCATAGGCCGGCAGTGTTGAACATGCGGCAACTGCTTTTTCGGCAAAGGCGATCTCTTCTGCCGAGGCTGTATAAGCATGTACCGTTCCGCCATGATCATCCTGCACGCGAAAATCTCCGGCCTTTGCTTTTTTGAGTACGGCATGGGTGAATTTTCCACCCATCAGCATGCAGGATATCTCTCCGTTGTCTACAATATGTTGCTGAAATGGCTGGAATAACATGGTTTCCTGCTGCAACAGTTCAGCCCATACCGGTTCGAGTGCATCCGTATGGCCTGCCTGCACGCGATAGGTATGTCGCGCTGCACCTGATACGGCAGGTTTTATGATGGCTTCTGCGAAGCCGCTCTCCTGCATCAGTGTGTGCAGGGTGATATTTTCGCCCGGTTCAATGATGGTGGTGTCAACGATGGGTATATTCCATTTCTGCAGATCCAGCAGATAATGTTTATCCATGTTCCAGCGAATGGTGGCCGGATCGTTGATCAGTCGTGTTTTTTGTTCTGTGTCAGCCAGCCACGTCGTGAATGCCTGAAAGCGATGGAAATAATCCCAGGTGGTTCGAAACACGGCACAACGGGTCGTTGACCAGTCGAAATACTGGTCGCTCCAGGAAACGCGAGTAACAGTCAATCCGAATTGCTGCAGGGCTTCTGACAGCAGTGCATCGTCTTCCAGTATCTGGGCAATATAACCGTCGATGACCGGCGGTTGCACATACCGGTCTTCCGTGATCAGGACCACATCCCAGGTGTGCATGGTCATTTATTATTTCGGGTAAAGTAGGCTGCCGTGGAGGTGAGGCCGCCGATGATACCCATGGCAGCCGCCACGATGAAGAACAGTGCATAGCTGTTCTTAAAGTTGAACAAACGTGCCATTTTGCCCGACATGATGCTGTCGTTGGCAAAGTCTTTTATCAGATAAGCCACCATCCAGGTGATGAACACGATGAGCACACCGGCAAAAAATGCACGCCATGCAGAGTGATAATTTACGATGAAAGAGATCAGGAAGGTGAGGGGGGCAAATATCCACCACCATGGTAGGATGGTTTGTCCTACCATACACAGCGAGAAGCCGATGATGATACTGCCGAAATACTTCATGGTCAGTTAAACCGCATGGAAAACTTCGCGTTCTCCTTTGCCTCTTTTTCGGATTTAAACATTTGCAGGGTGAAGTATTTTCCTTCCACCCAGTTATCAATGAAATTATCGTAATACCTGCTGCCCGGATTACCGGATTGTCCACCCGGATACACGCCGATCGCCTGTATGGGTTCTGTCAGTTCCACGATCATACGCCAGCTGGGGCCGTGACGCTCGCTGGTGGCATTCACAATATTCTTATAACCGCCATTGTGCACCTGTGTGCGGCTGAAGGCCGGTATCTGGCTGAGGTGCATGATCTGTGTATTCTTATGCTTATACCACTTCACGAGATCCTTATCATTTTGCTGCAGTGAGTCAACGAGGTCCACCATGATCATGAAGCTTTTGGCTATAAGAGCATCGAGTGTTTCCTGTTGATCGGCAGTGCTCTGTATATCAAACAGACGATGATCTGCAGGCCAGCTCTTCATCGCCTGAACGGCATTGTATTGGTTGGGCTGCACATAAGCGATCACGGAGTCGCGCATTTCATCCCAGACAATCTGATACAATGTATCCCACCATATCTTGAAATAGGTAGGCTCAGACGCATCGGGAGCATTCAGGAAATCCCAGGCGTTGAGGGAGGTGTAGATCTCGCAGGTAAGGCCATCATCTTTTCTGCAAGGATCCGGTAAGTGCTCCATCAATAAGGGAAGCGCTTCACTGGCGTGCAGGTTGTAATTGTTCTGCTGCAACTGCTGCATGGTTTGCACGGTGGCATCGTGTGTTCCTTCCAGTGTGCGGTTGATGACGCGGTTGCGGTCGCACTCATAATCGAAGCCGGAATAATAATACGGATAGGTTTCATCGGTGCCGTGCTGATTGGCAGAGGATACGAATCCGCGCGATGGGTTCAGGATGAACGGATTGTGTTCAAAAGGAATATATCCCTGATAATGATCATCAGGATCGCTGCCGTTCAATATGAATCGGCCCTGGTCTTTCTTTTTGAGCGGCAGTTTTCCCTGCTGAGTAATTGCAATATCGCCATCGATGGAAGCGAAGACGAAATTTTGCGCGGGGCAATTAAAATAGCTGATGGCATGTCGGTAATCATTGTAATCGGTAGCGCGGTTCAGCAGATAAAATGTTTTTACCTGTTCGCCGGGTTCGAGCGCTGCCCATCGCATGGCGAGGTTCACACGCTGTGTTTTGGAGGGGCCTGCTTCAGGGTCGCGGTCTACCATTTCATCTGAATACACCACCGGTCCGTATTGTGTATAGATAACGGTGTCGATGACCGGATCGCTGTCGCGCACCTGGATGGTTTCCACACGCTTTTCGGTGGGCAGCCATTTTTTGCCGTATTTATAGGCGTTGCGGGTGTCGTCCTGAAATTCGATGGTATACCAGTCGCGCACATCTACACCGGCATTGGTTACGCCCCAGGCGATGTGGTCGTTAAAGCCGATCACGATGGCCGGTGCGCCGGGCAGACTAACGCCGTAGCAATTGCTGTTCGGTGTCTGTAACTGCACTTCGAACCAGAGGGAGGGGAGATTCAGCTGCAGGTGCGGGTCGTTGGCCAGTATCGGTTTACCGCTCTTAGAACGGGAACTGTCGATGGCCCAGTTATTACTGCCGAGTTGATTCTTACCATGCTGTGCTTCAAATATCTCCAGCACTTTTCTGAAGTATCCGCTGCGCACGGCCTGTTGCATAGTGTCAGGACCCACCACGCCAAAATCATATTTTTTCTCTGAGGGTATGATGGGGTCAACGCCGGCCGGACGATCGGGGAAGAGCACTGCAAATTCTTCGGCACTCAATAATTTGCGCAGGTTGGAATATTCGAGGTCGTCATCATAACCGGTGAGTGTGCTCGACATATATTGCAGCAATAATGCAGAATTCAGTATCGTCCACTTTTCCGGTTTATAATTCAGCAGTTTGAATTCGATAGGGAGTTCCTCATATCCGTCTTCCAGAATAAGGTCGATATAGGCATTCACACCATCGGCATAGGCCTGCAGGTTGGCGTAGATGGCGCTGTCGGCCTGCCAAAGGGCGACAGTGCGTTCGGCGCCGTATATCATGCCCATGCGGCGTTGTTCGAGGTCGTAGGGCACAAAGCGTTCGCCGAATATCTCACTCAGTCTGCCTGCTGCAGCGCGTGTTTGAATATCCATTTGCCACAGGCGGTACTGTGCGGTAACGTACCCCTGTATGAAATACAGTGAATGATCATCCTCTGCGAAGATGTGCGGCACCAGGCGTTCATCCAGATATACCGTGCCGGCTACCTGCGGGTGGTCCACAGGGATCTCGACGTCGGAGAACGCATCGTCTGTTTCTGCATTGGCCATGAATCCCCGCACGGGATCCATCAGCTTGCCCAGAGGCGGCAATCCGGCAATACCTGTATCCAGCAGGAATATCAGGGCAAACGGGATCGCGATGAATAAAAAGATCTTGAAATACCGCATAGTGAATCTATGGCCTAAAGTTAGGCATTTCTGTTCAGGCGAGCAGCCACGATATCAACCCCGCTGCGGCACTGATGCCTATCCAGGACAGCATCCCCACCTTAAAGCGGTGCATGGCCACTACAGAAATGATGATCCAGATGAGGGGGAGGATCTGCAGGGTATCCCAGCGTATCTCTCCAAAGGCGTGATGGTGTTTGCCGAAAAGCACGGCTTCGGCGAAGTAGACCGTGAGGTTCAGCACCACGCCGGTTATGGCTGCGGTCACGAGGGTGAGGGCTGCCTTGATCCTGGGGTTTTGCTGGGTGCGTTCGATGAGCGGTGCGCCGGAAAATATGAACAGGAAGCAGGGCAGGAAGGTATAATACGTGGTGGTGAAGAGGCCCAGAGTGCCCATCCACAAAGAGTTTCCGCCTGTAGTCCACCCACCCATGAACCCCACAAAGGCCAGCACCATGATGAGCGGACCGGGCGTGGTCTCTCCGAGGGCAAGGCCATCGATCATCTGCATGCTATTGAGCCACTGGTAGTGCTCAACGGCCTGCTGTGCGACGTAGGGCAACACGGCATAGGCGCCGCCGAAGGTGACGAAGGCGGCCTGTGAGAAAAACAATACCAGGTCGTTCCAAAAGGCAGCATTTGCCGTGGCATTCAATATCAGATAGGGTACCAGCCAGAACGCGGCGAACACGGTGATCTGCAGGAGTAGTTTTTTTGGGCTGAAACGGGTATGGGGAAGCGAAGTATGGCTGGTAAGGTAATATCCTTCTTCGGAGTCGGCAGTTGCCTTATTGCCTGAGGCTGACTGCAGGAGCCGTGGTGCCAAGACCATGCAGGCTGCGGAAAACAGCAGTACGGCAAGGATCACGAGCGGGAAATTCACCCCAAAAAAGAAAATGGCGATAAAACACGCAATGGCCACTGCATAATGGAGGGGATCTGTAAGGGAGCGCTTTCCGATCTTGATCATGGCCAGGATGACGATGGCTACGACGGCGGGTTTGAGGCCGTTGAAGATGCTGTTGACCCATGGGAGGTCGCCAAACGCTACGTAGGCGATGCTGAGGGCCAGCAGGATGAAGGCACTGGGTAATACGAACAGGATGCCGGCTGCGAGTCCGCCGCGAGTACCATGCATGAGCCAGCCGGTGTAGGTGGCGAGTTGCTGGGCTTCGGGGCCCGGGAGCAGCATGCAGTAGTTCAGGGCATGGAGGAATTTTTTCTCGCTGATCCAGCGCTTCTGTTCAACGAGATAGGTATGCATGATCGCGATCTGGCCGGCAGGACCGCCAAAACTGATCCAGCCTAATTTGAACCAGAACCGGAGCGCTTCTTTAAATGTGGGTTTGTCGGGCCTAACGGGTGGTGCCATTATTGAACATCATCTTCAGTAACCGTGAACGTGCAATTGTGTTCATATCCGGAGCTTGACTCGTTGGAGTCTGAGGTCCAGTTATTTGCATCGGTGATGTCCTTGGTTACCGTGAAGCCGGGGTCGGCAACAAGGGAAAGTCGGGAAATATATTGCTCGCATTCGGCATTGGCATCGTTGAGTTCATCGTCGAACTGATACACCAGTTCCGTGGCGCCGGGTGCCAGTATGAGGGAGTCGGTAAATGTAAAGCCGCCACTGCCGTCGGTGGTATACAGGATAAGGGTATGGGTGCTGTCGTTCACCACTGTTTTACTCCATGAAGAGTAGGCACTGCAGGAATACAAGGATGCACCCAGCACGATGATCGTAAGTAGGGAATTGATCGCTTTCATGTCGACCCGAAAGATAGGATTTACCGCCGAAACTGCCAAGCGTTAGTACTGAGGTAAAGGCGGGAACGGGTATCCCGGATCCTGTCAGCAAACCCGATGCAGCTTAGGCTTTTTTCTGTAGGTACAGATAATCGAGGTAGTATATCACCTTGAGAGACAGGCCGTTAGAATGCGGCGAGCGCATGGTTTTTACAAGGTTGTCCAAATAATCATCATCACGGATGCCATCTGTCTGAAATAAATTGTCCTTCCAGATCACGTTGATCCAGCTGCCGGGAGCGAACTGCCAGGCGTAGACAAAATCGACGTTGAAGACATTGAAATTCAGGTCATAATTTCCGGTGAAATCGGTAGGGGCCAGATTGCCGTCTGCTTCCAGTGCATAGAATTGATGATACACCACTTTCCCCCAATATTCGCGTGCACGGGCGATGATGTTCATATTCGGGCCGAAGAGATATTTGATACCGATCTCCTGATCCACACTGGTGACATCGCGACGGCCGAACATGCTGTTGAACTCAGCATCGAAATCGACAAATCCGTAATTGTTGTGGTCCTTGCTCACATTCATGCCATGGGTGATGGAGAATTTATCATTGACGATGTAGGTGATCCATTGTCCTACGCCGATGTAGGGGTCATTGGGCAGCGGCGACTCGCCGAAACTGAAGCTCCAGTTCATGCTGAAATTCTTCCGGTAGTCGGTGCCTGCCCACATATTCACGAATGTGAACGGTGCATGGTAAAATTTGCGGCCGTCGACCCGGGGTTCAAAGTAATCGTACCACCAGATCGGCTTGGAATAGACGTTGAGTCCGGCGTTCCAGAAATTCTTGAATTGTCCGTTCACACCCAGGTTGTAATTGATCTCCTGAAATTCCAGTGGCTCTGCCCGGAGGTTATAAGTGAATCCGCCCCAGGAGCTGTAGTTATAAAAGATGCCTTTTTTCGGTTCCTGATTATTGTAGTTGAAGCCGAAATAATTATTAATGAAATTATTGCCGAACTGTATGCCCATATCGCTATGGTCATAATCGGGACTGATCAGCGCGTTGGAAAAATTGAAGTTCCATTTTCCGCTGAACTGGGAGATGCCGAAAATATAGCTGTATCCTTCGGTAGGATCATCGACCACCTGTTGTTCATTATTGATGTAGGGTTCATGCACCTGGCTGTAATTGCCAAAGCCCCAGAAGTTCCATTTGCGAGAGGGTAGGGTGATGTCGTATAATGCTTGTGTAACATTCGCATCGCGGTAGATGCCGTCGCGGAGGGTATTGGTGTTGGTGATGCTCACCTTGGAGTTGTTCTTCAGCGCCTGCTCAAACACGATCATGTTGTAGTTGGTGAATGGCGAGGTAAGCACTTCGCGGCTTCCACCGGTGAGTGTGTCGGTGAGGATGGCGTATTCCTCCGCGCCGATGGCGTTGAAGATACCGATGCCGAGATTTTTATCCGTGCGTCCGGAGAATTTGGTGGCATTGATCAGGCTGGTCTCAAAAGGATTCTCGGTGATCACCTCATTTTCCTGCAACTGTGCATAAGCATTCCAGTATAATAGAGGAGTTCCTCCGATCCTGCGGCTGTAGAACATGCGATCGCTGAGGAAATTGAATGTTTGGTTGAATATCTCCACACCTTCCGTAAAGAATGGACGGCGTTCATTGAATTGCTGTTCGAAAGGAGAAAGGTTCAGCACTACGTTGTCGCTTTGCACCTCACCGAAATTGGGCACGAGTGTTGCGTCGATGGTAAAGCTTTCGTTGATGCCGTATTTCACATCCAGTCCGCCGTTCAAAATGGTCTCTCCCGTATACGACACCGGTTCGCTGTCCAGTGGCGACCACTGGTAACCGGCATTCAGGTAAGGCATGAAGGAGAGTCGCAACGGTGGCGTGATATCGGTCATACCGGTATAGCTTCCCCATTGGTTGATGACGCCGAATATCTTCGGGTCTACGGGACTCCAAGTGATAAGCTCACCGGTACTATTGATGCTGCGGTTGAATTGCAGTCCCCAGTCCTGCACCGGTTTGGTGGAGAAACGAATGGCGGAATAGGGGATCTTCAATTCACAAGACCAACCGTCAGGGGTATAAAATATATCGCTTTCCCACACGGCATCCCAGCTCATATCGCCATTGCTGTTGAGTGAGATGCGCTGATCTTTCTGCACGCCTGATGCGGTTACGGTAAACCGGTAGCCGTTGATGTCATCGTTGTAAGTGTCGAAGCCGACAACAAATTCATCGGCATTGGACCATCCGTCGCGTTCAGAAAGCTGTCGGTTGATGTTTTCCGGTTGGGGGTCATACATCATGGCGCCGACATAGATCGCTTCATTGTCGTATACCACTTTTACTTCTGTTCTGCGGGAGGGAGTTTTTCCGAATTCGGGGAGGAAGGTAATATCGAGGGTGGCAACCGGTGCGTTCTGCCAGGCGCCATCATCCAGTTTGCCGTCGATCTTGGGCGCTACAGCCACCTTGGTGGATGCCATGCTGGGTCGCGGAATACTATCCTGGGCGAATGACTGAAGGATGCCGGCAAACAATAATGCCTTAATGGAAAAGAAGTGTGCATGACGCAGCATGAGTAGGAGTTGACCATACAAAGGAACTCCGAATAAATGTTTAAATGCGTTAAGACGATGAGCCGACCCGTTAAACCGTGGTTAAATGGTGTTAAATCAACATGGAGTAATGGTTCTCCACAGGGCGATTCCGATAAAACATACAGCGGATGCGGAATATTCGGCTTATTCCGTGCGCCAGCAGCCGGACACAGGTTCCAGATAGGTGGCCATGCCGCTATGCGGAAGATCGTACATGTCTTCAATGGTGCGGAGCCAGTTCACATGGGATACCGGCGTATCATAAGTTCCCGGAACAACATCCCTGCCCACTACAAAAGTGAGGATACGGTTGTCGGTCACATCATATCCAGTTTCATCAAAGGTGAGTATGAAGAGGGCATTATGTGTTTTGGCGTATTCGATATACTCCGACAGATGCAATTGCAGCCAGGCATCACCCTGTTCGATGCTGCCGTCATGCATGCCGTTGATCAGATCAGGCACGACATAAGAAACAGTGGGGAGATCATCGGGATCTACAGGAAATGCGGTAAAGGGCTTATTCGTCTCAATAGGTACCTGATGTTCTTCAATGCCCATCCAGTTGGCCACCGGGTTATGCTTGCGCACATAGTATCCATCCTGGTCGCCGTCGTATCCGGTGTAAGGAAGCCCTTCACTGTAGGTCACAAAATCATATCCTTCATCCAGCAGTGCATCTGCGAGATTAGGTGTGTTGAATTTATTGGGCGGACGATCATTGGTGGTCATCTGCTGGTCGTCGCCGCTGAACATCCAGAAGTAATTCGGCTGACTGGGATGTCCCATAGCAAGTGAGCGCGTAAAAACGGCCGTATGCGGATCCTGTAATAAGCTTTGGATATAAGGTGCCGCACTAGTGTCATACACCTGATCGAAGTTCTTGTTCTCAAAGATGGCGATCACGATGTGTTCCGGTCGGGGCAACTGCAGTGTGTCTTCCGGTTCTGCCTCCCAGGCGCATTGTGCACCGCTGCAGACGGTAAACAGGATAATTGCGGTATGGATATGCAGCATGCCTTGCCTGAACATGTTCCAAATTTCTGTTTATTCCGCTAATAATCCAATTTATCAATCTGAGGCCCTCGTATTTGTTTGGTACATTTGCTGCATGTGCTCCAGTTACACCACTAAGTCAAAGATGGTCAAAGAGGTCTACGAGAAGACCTATGGAAGACCTTGGCTGGCGGGTGATGAGGCAGTAGAGGAGAAGTATCACGATGAATCCGGCCAGAACGCGATCGCCTTCCCCGGTTCACCCATGCCGGTGGTCACTGCCGAGCGGCCGGATGTCATACAGGCCTATCATTTCGGATTTATCCCGCACTGGACCGCACCTGACCGCGTACATGAACAACGCGCTACTTTCAACGCACGCATAGAGACCGTGAGTGAACTGGCCACGTGGCGGGATGCCTGGAAGAAAGGGCAGCGATGCCTTGTTTGCACTAATGGCTTCTTTGAATACAATAAACCGGAGAAGCGCAGGATGTTCATTCATTTGCGCGATGCGGAGTGCTTTTATTACGCCGGGTTGTATAACAACTACATTAATCGCAAGACGGGCGAGATCACCCGCACCATGGCTGTGATCACCACTACCCCCAATACGCTGATCGCTACCATCCATAATCGTATGCCGGTGATCATCCCCATCGGCACTGAGTCGCCCTGGCTCGATCCGCATGCCGACCTTAAGCAGCTGCTGGCCAACTATGCCCATCCCTTTGCTGAGGAACAGATGATCATGCAATATGCCGATAAGCAGGAGAAGAAGCCGGAACAGGGAAAGTTGTTTTGATGTGCTGATACACAATTGTACTATCGCATTAACCCCTTCCCGAACCTTCCCGGCCTGGACCATTCCATACACTCACGCGCTCACTAGCGCCCTGCAACCAAAATATTTATCTTTA
>DAIMYJ010000019.1:0-1775 GCA_036734545.1 Chitinophagales bacterium | reverse complement strand
CATTCCATACACTCACGCGCTCACTAGCGCCCTGCAACCAAAATATTTATCTTTACTTCTTATACATATTGATCCGATGTCAGTAATAAATACCCACCTATGAAAACAACACTGCCGATAGTTTTACTTTCACTATTGCTTCCTCTTGGTCTGGAGGCACAATCTCCTGTAAGAGCCTCAGAACAAAAACTGGAAGATGAATCGCCTGATGATCCTTTTCTGCGCAATGCCTGGGACAACAAAAAGACCACAGCGCCCTATTTCGACCTTCGCACAACCGGAGGTGATCCTATTGTCGTTTCCATCAGGACCATCCAGGTAAATGTGGATGAGCTCGGTTTGAATATAGTTGATGATGCCGCAAATGAACCAAGTCTGGCCATCGACATCGAGGATACCTTATCTATCGCTATCGGCTGGCGTCAGTTTGACAATATTGCCAGTAATTTCAGGCAGGCAGGATGGGCCTATTCAACAGATGGAGGCTTAAGCTGGAGTAAATCAACCATAGACCCGGGCATATTCAGATCAGACCCGGTGCTGGATTATGACCTGCAGGGGAATTTTTATTATAACAGCCTCACGCCATTCCCCGACTGGGAATGCGATGTATACAAGAGCATTGACGGTGGCGCATCATGGGATGCAGGTGTTTATGCCTATGGTGGAGATAAGCAGTGGATGGCCATTGACAGAACCGCGGGTGAGGGAAGTGGCAACATATATGCGAACTGGACCGCTTCCTATAGTGCATGTATACCCGGAAATTTCACCAGGTCTACAGATGGAAATCTGAGCTATGAGTCGTGTGATTATATTGAAGCAGAACCTTATTACGGCATGCCTGCCATAGATGCTGACGGCATTGTATATGTTGTGGGCGGCGGCGATGTGTCTTCCTTAACGGTAAACCGCTCGCTGAATGCAAAAACACCGGGGGCAACCATTGTTTGGGAAGATGCGGTAGATGTGGAACTCGGCGGATATCTGGGCGGCTGGGGCTCCGTTAATCCGGAAGGATTGATCGGTCAGGCGAATATTGACATCGACAGATCGGGAGGCCCGGGCGACGGGAATGTGTATGTCCTTGCCTCGGTGATCCCGTATAGCGGCCCTGATGAAGCCGGTGTTGCCTTTGCCAAAAGCACGGATGGCGGATTGACCTGGAGCGACGCGATCTGGATCAACGATGAGGCCGGTGAAGGGAATACGCATTGGTTCGGGACCATGTCGGTAGCACCAAATGGAAGAATTGATGCAGTATGGCTGGACACGCGCGATGGGGGAGGAACAGATCATTCAGCGCTGTATTACAGTTACTCGCTCGATCAGGGCGAAACATGGTCTGCGAACATACCCTTGTCAGACACCTTTGATCCGCATCTTGGTTATCCTCAGCAAAACAAAATGGGTGATTACTTCGACATGTCTTCGGATGATCTTGGGGCGCACCTTGCGTGGGCCAATACCTTTAACGGAGAGCAGGATGTGTATTACAGCAGGATATTTTTGACAGAACCGGCCACTGTTGGTGTTGATGCTCAGGATGCATGGCATCCGGTTATTTCTCCGAATCCCGGTGCCGGTGTATTTGTTGTAACAGGTGTTGCACCTGCAACAGAGATAACTGTGTTGAGCCTCATGGGGGAAGCACTACAAGAATGGAATGCAGCATCATCTAAAACTGCGATCGATATTACTCACTACGCTGCCGGCGTTTACTTCCTGAAATTCAAAAATGCAGGCGGGCAAATTTTTACGGAGCGGATAATTAA
>DAIMYJ010000018.1:41176-43252 GCA_036734545.1 Chitinophagales bacterium | reverse complement strand
GAAGCGCCGTTGTAGAAGCCGGTTTCTTCGGCAAAGTCTTTGGGGAAGCAGGTGCGTAGGTGCGTGGGTGTAGGCACCTAGGCAAACTAGTCCTGGTTCTTAGTTCCTGGTTTTTCGTTCCATGCGGTTCCCACAATAAATCAATATAGATAATTTACCTATGAAAAAAAAATTAGTAGAAGTTGTAGGAAGCACCTTTAAAGGGTGTCAATTTGGTCACATACTGTGTTAATATGGTCAATGCCATACAAGAGCTTGCCTTCGTCGATACTCATCCATTGAAATAACTGAAGGATAAAACCATAGCGCTGCCTGGCGTAAATTGTATCTTTCACTGAGTGTCAGGGCACAAAGCAAATAGGCTCATGATGAGCGATCCTGTTTCGTATGTTGTTTATTTGCGCCAACTGGTTATAGACAAAAGTGTTATTATATTGGACTGAAGCGGTGCTCGCGGGTTTAGCCGGAAATATCCTTAGTAATGTTTTACCGGTCGCAGCAAATTGATTGGGGGCAAACATGTACCGCCAAAATCCGAAACCCAGCTCAGCTACGAGTTTGTTATGTGCGTACAGATGGTTGAGTTTACGCACTGCCTCATTGATACTTTCTCTGGTTAACCGGCAGTTTGGATTGTCAAATATGCCCCCAGCAACGGCACCATTTCGCATCCAGTCGTTTCCGAGTGTTGCGATAAGCTGTCTGTCTATCGCGTTGCGCAGCGCGATTTCGAAGCAACTGATCACCGTAAACAGTTCCTGAGAGAGCTGTAGGTTCCTTCGATATAAGGTCATGGCCTTTTTGCTACTGCCTCCACAAGCCGTCAGATAGCGACTCATTCTAGCCGGGGTCATAATCGTTTCGAAATCCTGGAACTTCACTGCAACTTTAATTTGGTTATTCCGTTCAAATGTATGTATATTTGCATTAACTCATTCCCGGTAGTCCCTGAAGCAATTCAAACTATCGGGTTTCGTTTTTTTTAGCCAAAGGCATTCTTCTCTCTGTTATAATGTTAAAATTATAATACGTGTTTACTGGTAGTTTTTAGGCAGAGGCACAGAGTGCACTTAATCCTGGTTCCTTGTTCCTGGTTCCTGATTCTTGTCTCCTGGTTCCAATACATCAATCGTCTTTCCTATCGATATCCTTAAATATCAGCATTTCCGCTATTCTGGAAGAAGCACCGTTGTAAAAACCGGTCTCCTCGGCGAAGTCTTTGGGGTTGCGGAAGGTGCCGAAGAGGATGTCGAAGAGGGGGAGGTCGGAGTAGTTGTAGGCGTGCACGCCGCGGGCGTGGTGCAGCGAGTGGGATTCGGGGCGCTGGAAGATGTAGCCCATCCATTGGGGTGTCTTGATATTGGTGTGCTGTATCACCACCAGGAAAGTGGCGGCATACATGGCATACACGGAGGCTTCGGCGGTGAACCCGCCCACCACGACCATGGCCAGGCTGGTGAGGACGGTGAACCCGAGCATGTCCATCGGACTGAAGAAGAACGCGCCATAGGTGTCTACGCGCTCGGCGCTGTGGTGCATCTGATGGAATACCCGCCACAGGGCATGACTCTTGTGCATGGCCCTGTGCCACGCCCATACACCGAACTGAAAGATGAGCAGGGCCGCTACCGCGCCCCATACGTTGCCCAGAAAGGTCATGTCAAAGAACTGATATTGCGCCAGCGCATCGCTCCATATCAGCGGGAGGTATGACGACAGAAAGAAATTGATCAGGAAGAATGTCAGCCCCTTCAATCTCCAGTACGGCACCTTCGGCAAGGGCCTGCCTGGGAACAGCTCTTCTGCTATCAGCAAAAAAAGAAAAATACCGATAACCACGAGGGAAACGGGATCGGATATCAGCTGCCAGGGGGTGGGAAGGTTTTGCATGATGGTGAGTGGGGTTTAGGTGCGTGGGTGCGTAGGTGCGTAGGTAAATGTTTCTTGGTTCCTGGTTCTTGTCTCCTGGTTCCTGATTCATCAGGTGAATGGGGCTGTCTAAGCTACTGAAAATAAATGGATGCTGAACTGTGTGGTGGGCGGGTAAATACAAAGGAACACGGATCCCTTCGGGCC
>DAIMYJ010000018.1:39825-41076 GCA_036734545.1 Chitinophagales bacterium | reverse complement strand
GATTTTACGGCATCGTCGTCGGGTGCCATTATGAGGCGGTCTATCCATTCTACGATGCGCACCATGTCGGCTTCTTTCATACCGCGGGTGGTAACAGCCGGTGTGCCGATGCGGATACCGCTGGTCACGAAGGGTGATTTATCATCGAAGGGCACCATGTTCTTGTTCACGGTGATGTGGGCTTCACCCAGCACGCCTTCGGCTTTTTTACCGCTGATATTTTTATTGCGGAGGTCGATAAGCATGAGGTGGTTATCGGTGCCGCCGGAGATGATCTTGTATCCTTTGGATACAAAGGCATTGGCCATGGCCTGTGCGTTGGCGATCACCTGTTTGCAGTAGTTGATGTATTCGGGATGCAGGTCTTCACCGAAGGCAACAGCCTTGGCGGCGATCACATGCTCGAGCGGACCGCCCTGGGTGCCGGGGAAAACGGCGCTGTCAAGTACGGCGCTCATCATCTTCACTTCGCCCTTGGGTGTGGTCTGTCCCCATGGGTTCGGGAAGTCTTTGCCCATCATGATCATACCGCCGCGTGGACCGCGCAGGGTTTTGTGGGTGGTGGTGGTCACGATGTGGCAGTGGGGCATCGGGTCGTTGAGCAGCTTCGCGGCGATGAGTCCTGCGGGATGCGAAATATCGGCGAGCAGGAGGGCGCCTACGGCATCAGCGATGGCGCGGAAGCGGGCGTAATCCCAGTCGCGGGCATAGGCGCTGGCGCCGCAGATGATGAGCTTCGGTTTTTCGGCGAGCGCGATCTGCTCTACCTTGTCCATATCGATGCGGCCGGTCTCTTCCTCAACGGAATAAAATACCGGGCGATACAATTTACCGGAAAAATTCACGGGCGAGCCATGCGTGAGGTGGCCGCCATGCGAGAGGTTGAAGCCGAGGAGGGTGTCGCCGGGATTCAGGCAGGCGAGCATCACGGCGGCGTTGGCCTGGGCGCCGCTGTGGGGTTGTACGTTGGCATACTCAGCGCCGAATAATTGTTTGGCGCGCTCGATGGCGAGGGTCTCGGTCTGATCCACATATTCGCATCCGCCGTAGTAGCGCTTGCCGGGGTAGCCTTCTGCATACTTATTGGTCATGCAGCTGCCCATGGCTTCCAATACTTGTGAGCTTACATAATTCTCGCTGGCGATGAGTTCGATCCCTTCGGTCTGGCGCTTTAATTCCTTGTTGATGATATCAAATACGGCATTGTCGCGATGCATGGTGTTTCAGTTTCGAACAAAGATAATAAAAGAG
>DAIMYJ010000018.1:36345-39725 GCA_036734545.1 Chitinophagales bacterium | reverse complement strand
AAAATAACCCTTCGCGAACCATCGCGTCCCTTGCGCCCTTGTGGCGAAAAGAAGACCGTATGTGTCGGGTCTGCTATTTCAAAACGTACTTCCGGATCACAGTTTTTGCATGACGCCGAACATTTTGGTGTCGTTGATCTGGATATAGTAGGGGTAGGTGCCGGGTTGAACGGGGCTGCCGGAGGCATCTTTGCCGTCCCAGATGACCTCCATTTCGCCGGCCTGCAGGATGTTGAGTTGCAGGATGCGGATGATGCGGCCTTCCATGTCCATGATCACCACGGGGACGATGCCCAATGCTGCATCAGCATTTAGGCGGATGCGCGTTTCTTTGGTGAAGGGGTTCGGGTAGTTCATTAAGCGTATGCCTTCTACGCCGGCTGTCCATTCCGGAATGCCAACACCACCTCCCGTATTATCCGTGAAACTGGTGAGCGGTGATATCACACCGTAACAAATACTCATATCGGTGATATACTGATACATACTGTCCTCCTCCGGCGTGTCGTAGGGGATCGTATAATAGATATCCATCAGATCGTTGATCTTTTCCATGGCCCACAACTTGGTCAAAAAGGCATTTTGCTCAATGGTGGAATCGGTCAGCTCGAATGTATAGGTGTAGGTGATGATCTCCCCATATTTTTCGCCTGTGAAGGTCACCTCCACGGTACCCGGCTCGGCATATCTGCCTGTAACGACCAATTGATGGCCCTGATACAGGTTGGGCAGCGGATCGGGAAATACTTCAGTAACGATGGGCGGATCAAAGCTCATGCTGGTATTGATGAGCACAGGGTTTTGGATCATCGCATAAAAATCCGTTACCACTTCCAGAAGGTCGCCGGCTGCAAAGAAGGTGGACACGCCATTGTTCTCGCTGGCGATCTGACTCAGCAGGGATTCATTCACATCCGCACCGATACCGAAGGTGTTGATGCTTAACCCTTCCACATCATTATCGACCACGAGTTCTGAGATGATATCGAGAATACCTTCCGTGCTGGTCTCCCCTGCCGAAGCCTGGCCGTCGGTCAGAAAGATGATGATATTGAATTCATCCTCCGCCGCCGATTCGAACTGCGGAATGGCCTCCTCAAAAGATCCGGAGATATTAGTCGACCCCCGCGCATACAACGCATCAATGTGATCCAGGGCCGTCAGCTGATTGCTGATGGTCACCGGAACATGATCGTCAAATACACTGGTGATCTCACCATCAAAATCAATGATGTTGAAGCGGTCGCCGATGTTGAGGTTGTTCACGATGTATTCTGCTGCATCCTTGGCCTGTTCCATTTTTTCCGTGCCCATACTGCCGGAACGGTCAATGATGAGCGTAAAGGTTTTGGCGATGATCACTGAATCTCCCGGATCGGGTTCCACCATAAAGCCGAAATATCCGCGGCCGAATTCATCGCAGTAATTGATGCTGTCGGGCAAAAAATAACTGAAACTGAACAGGCCCAATTCATCGGGATCCAGCTGATACAGATACTGAAAATCGGCATCGGGTGATGCGTCGAGCTCTTCTACGATCACATCGGATGTGGTGGTAGTAAATACGTTGGAGATCGCTGTATGGGATACCATGCTGCTGCCAACGATACTTCTGTCGGAAAACACATGGATGGATAAATACTGCGAGTCTATCGCTCCTGTTTGTATCAGGCCGTAGTCGTTCGGATGGGTGAAGCTCACTTCATTGTAGGCATAGGGCAATAATTGCACATAAGTGAGTTCGAATTCGATGAGGGAATCCGGATCGATGTATTGCTCCGGTTCAAAATACAAGGCGGTTTGTCCAAGATACAATTCCAGATCAGGATGCACATAATCTGCGCCGCCCGGTAAGGTCGTATCCTGCGGCGTGGGATTAAACACAGCAGAATACCACACGCCGTTCACCTTCCAGCGCAGTGATGTGGCGGCTGCATCCTCATATAAAGGAAAGGCATACTTCACATGCACGGCAGAATCCAGTTGGTTGATGAACACCTGTCGGCTTTTTACAATGGCTACCTGATTGGTAACGGTGGCCTGCACATGGGTGGTTTGCAGATGCAGAACGGTCTTACTTTCTGCATCTACGATCAGCACGGCATTGGAGTACATACTGCCGGCCAATGACAATAAAATACACAGGAGTGTAATGGGTAGGGTTTTCATAATGGTTGTTTTCATCGAATCTACCTGCATTCAATAAGCGATGCAATGGCATGGGGCTTTTGTGACTGTGCCATGATGAAAGGTACTGCTTATATGACGCTCAGCTTACAATATTCGTGAACTATTGTGTGCTTGTGGTGAAAATGACAACATATAATCATAATATATATCTGTTGGTTGGATGCACGCAGAGGCGCAGAGGCGCTAAGAATGCATTTCACGCGGAGTCCCGATAACTATCGGGAGCGGTGGGGCGGAGGGCGCGGTGAATGCTGATGTTAAAACAAAACCGGCCGACTGAGATCCAGCCGGCCGGTTAAGAAGGTATACGCAGTATGAGCGGATTATTTTGCGATCATGATGCGTTCGGTGAGGAAATGTTCGCCTGCGCCGAGACGGATCATATACATGCCGTCGGCGAGGTTATATTTCGTGAGGTCGAGTTGAACTACGTGCTGACCCTGCGTACCGGAAACGAAGGCTTCCTGTGTGAGGTCGGCGATCATTTGTCCGGTGAGGGAGAATAACTGCAGCTGCATGTTCTCCTGTGCCACACTGAGTCCGTAATGTACCTGTATAGGTCCGCTCGTTACTGAGGGCACTGCTGTCATGGACAATTCCAAACCATTTTCCTGGATGGAGGTGAGCTGGCGGAAATGCGCCACGGCATTCTCTTCATCCGACAACGCGAAGAATACATCCAGCGTGAACGGATCAGGGTTGGCGATGTGGTTATCCAGTGACCAATAATCAAATACATAGCCGCCTGAAGGTGTAGCCGACAGGTCGATGAATGTACCGCTGGTGAATACGGTAGAGAACGGGAACGACACCGGCAGGGTGCCTTCGACGGTTGCCACACCGGAACCGGGAGGCCATACATCCAAAGTGAAATTATAATCCGGCAATTCGGTGCCGATGAACCATGCGGTGATGGTATCGGTGCTTACGAGTGAAACAGTCACGCTGTCGTCGGTGATGGCCGGCGCAGGTGTATGGTTCAGGAATTCCCAGTGGTCGAATGTATAAGACGGATCCGCGATGGCGGTGAAGCCGAGTGTGGTTCCGCTGAAATACGTGGCAGCGAACGGATAAGTATCCGGAATGATGGTGCTCACTTTCACATCATTGGGCGAACCTACAGGTTCGATCTGAATGACCAGGCCGTAAGCAGTTACATCAAAACAATCTTCCACACCGGAAACCAGATA
>DAIMYJ010000018.1:16177-36245 GCA_036734545.1 Chitinophagales bacterium | reverse complement strand
GGATCCACGCCGCCGAGGTCCAGCGGATCGCATGGATCGGCTGTCGGTGAGTCATCGGGGATACCGGTATAGTTGATGTAGTGTCCGAAGGTGGCATCTGAATCCCACAGCACATAACGCCAGGTCAGGTTGCTGCCCGAAGGATCGTAACCGCGCCACCAGGCCGTGTTCCAGTTCAGCCAGTCGGAGCATACGCTGAAGGTGTTATGCAGGATATAATCGATCAGACTGAGCACATTGAAATTATCGGTCACATAATCATAGTTGGCCGGGATGGTCATGTCGTTGGTGGTCACGAAGGTCACGAACGGATTCCATGGTGCCATGGTGCCATATTCTGCCCAGGTACCGCCCCAGCATTTGATGTAATCCATTTCATACTCGCCCTGATCGTAATAGTAATCTGTATAATCCTGATCATCGGCTTTCTCGCGTGTGTCATACACACCCCAGTATTCGCCGTTCAGGAACATGATATTGAAGAAGGTGCTTCTTTCATCCAGCTCCATATCATCGAGTTGCGAGATATGATGCATGAACGCATCGCGCACGTGTGCACCACCGTCGGTCGAAGGATAATTATCGTTCGCACCCGCTTTGGAGATGAGACGCTGATAGCCTTCGCGGTCTGTTACATCGCTGAAGAATTCGTGGTCGATATCGTTGTCATAACCGAACTGGTCGCGCACGATAAAGTCGAAGCCGCGCTGATCGTATGCCCAAGAGTCATTGCCGTGTTCATTGAAATCGCCAACGGCTTCATCCACAAGATTGAAATCGGCATCGAACAATTCAAAGGAGCCCACCGGTTCCAAACCCCAGCCTGTCGCATTCAACAGGTCATCGATCTGTTCACCGGCCAGTGAAATAATGGGCATGGTGGTGGTTTCGTCGACGAAGTAGGTATTGGTGGAGCAGAAACTGTTGAGGGTATCGGAAGAGGAGGAAAAAGCGATCGTGCGAATCACTGTTGTTTCATCCACCGTGATCGGTCCGCTATAGATCGGTGATGCTGCTGTGGGCAGTGCACCGTCGGTGGTATAACGGATGGTCATGGTTGGTTCTGTTGTGGAGATGGTCACCGTAACAGATCCTGTATAATTACCGGCGTTCGGCTCCATGTCGGGCTTATCGGCATACGCCATTTTCGGCGTGGTGGTATTGGAAGCATTCGGCGTTGGATCAGTGAATATGCGCCAGTCGGCAGCACCATTCGGATAGCGTCCCCAGCTGTGATTGGTCTGATTGGGGTTGTCGAGCGGATAGCTGTCGATGATCGTACCCGTAGCATCGGCGAACACAACCGTTTCGGCGCCGGTGGTTTGGGTGAGTTTGAAGCTCGTGTGGTAGTTGGTACCTACTGCTGTGTTGCGACTGGAGCACCAGAAGCGCAGATAACCGCCTGCAGAGATGCTCACACCGGCGGGGATAGTGTACTTGGTAGGTTCATCATCGCGGTCGCTGAGGTGATACCCCGAGAGGTCAACTGCAGAAGCGCCGGCGTTATACAATTCGATCCAGTCTTCGTACTCGCCGTAGTTGTCGGCGATGTCATTCCAGTTAGCTGCCGAGAATTCATTGATCACCACCTGAGCGGTGCTTGAAAAGGCAGCAAATACAGCGATCGTTGATAAGAGGAGTAATTTTTTATGCATACGGTTAAGGTATGGTTTAAGTGAGCCCGGACTATTTCAGCCTATAAAAATACAAAACAAACTGTTAACACCTGATCCGGGCAAAGTGTTTCGGTAAGATTACTGTCATTTCCCGGCCCCCGCACCTGCCGTTCGGGCGGAGCCGGTATCGAAGATGCGCCTTACCTTTACGGCATGAAAGTGATCATTCCCGTGGCCGGGGTGGGCACGCGGTTGCGGCCGCACACCTACTCCCAGCCCAAACCGCTGATCCCGGTTGCGGGCAAGGCCATCCTGGGTTTCATCATCGACCGCATGGTGAAGGCCGGGTTCACGGAGTTCGTCTTCGTGATCGGCTACCTGGGCGAAAAGATCGAAGCCTTCGTGCGCGAGTCGTACCCCGACCTGCAGTGCCAGTTCGTGGTGCAGAACAAGCGCGAGGGACTGGGCCACGCCATCTACCTGACCCGCCACCTGATAGCCCCCGGCGAGGAGCTGTTCATTGTGCTGGGCGACACCATTTTCGAGGCTGATATTGAAGCAGTGCTGTCGATGCCGGATTCGGCGCTGGGATTGAAGCGGGTGGATGACCCCCGCGATTTCGGGGTGGCGGAGATCGACGACGAGATGCGCATCTCCCGTGTCATCGAAAAACCCAGCATCCCCAAGTCGAACATGGCGCTGGTGGGACTGTATAAAATTCGCGAGAGCGCACAGCTGTTCAGCGCGCTGGAACAGATCATCACCCACGGCTATAAAACGCAGGGAGAATATCACCTGACGGATGCCATCATGATGATGATCAAGGACGGCACGGTGTTCCGCGGCTTTAAGATCCGGAACTGGTACGATTGCGGAAAAAAGGAGATCCTGCTGGAGACCAATGCCATTCTGCTGAAGAAACTCCATCCGCAGGGCCACCACGGCACACACTATCCCAACACCATCATCATCGAGCCGGTGAGCATTGCCGAGGGATGTGATATCAGCAATTCCATAATCGGACCAAATGTGACGCTGGGTGATAATACCACCGTGCGCTACAGCATAATCCGCCAGTCCATCATCGGCAACGACGCCACCATTGAGGACGTAGTGCTGCAGGAGAGCGTGATCGGCTCCGACACCGTCATCAAAGGCATGAGCCAAAGCCTGAACATCGGAGATAATACAGAAATAGACCTTTCTAAGGTGAGTGGAGGGTAAAAGGCCAAATGTGCAGATGTGTCCGCCGCGGCGGATGCAGATGTGCAGATGAAAAACTCACTACTCACCCTCCCCGAACATGAACACACGAACACATGAACACACGAACACAATGAAAAACAGGATCACCACCCTATTCAACATCCAATACCCCATCATCCAGGCCGGCATGATCTGGTGTTCGGGGTGGGAATTGGCGAGCGCGGTGTCGAATGCGGGCGGACTCGGCCTGATCGGCAGCGGGAGTATGTATCCCGATGTGCTGCGCGACCAGATACGCAAGTGCAAGGCGGCCACTGATAAGCCGTTCGGGGTGAATGTGCCGCTGCTGTATCCCGATATCGACAAGCATATACAGATCATCATTGATGAGGGGGTGCGCATCGTGTTCACCTCCGCCGGTAATCCCAAGACCTGGACACCCCTGCTCAAGCAGCACGGGATAACGGTGGTGCATGTGGTGAGCAGCCGCAAGTTCGCTGTCAAATGTCAGGAGGCGGGGGTAGATGCCGTGGTGGCCGAGGGCTTTGAGGCCGGTGGTCACAACGGACGGGAAGAAACGACCACTTTATGCCTTATACCGGCTGTGGCCGACGCGGTGCAGATACCCGTGATCGCGGCAGGCGGTATCGGCGACGGGCGGGCGATGCTGGCCTGTATGGCGCTGGGGGCGGAGGGCGTGCAGATCGGCAGCCGCTTCGTGGCCAGCGTGGAAAGCAGCGCCCATCAGGCTTTCAAGGATACCGTGATCAGCGCCGACGAAGGCAGCACCGTGCTGACCCTCAAGGAGATCACCCCTGTGCGGCTGATACGCAACAAGTTCTACGACGACGTGGCGGCCGCCTACGCCCGCTGCGCACCGGTGGATGAGCTCAAAACCTTGCTGGGCCGCGGCAGAGCGAAAAAAGGCATGTTCGAAGGCGACCTGAACGAAGGTGAACTGGAAATTGGACAGGTGAGCGCCACCATCCGTGATATCCGGCCGGCTGCCGACATCCTCCGCGACATCTGGGAAGGCTACCTCGCCGCCAAAAAACGCCTGCTGGCCTGATGCCGCAACGTTTCACCCGGTAGAAACCGTATTTCGAAATACAGCCTGTGACAAAAACCTAATTGTCACATTTTTGAGCAAATACTGTAACTTTTTTCTGACAAAAAGTTACTTTAAGGGTTTAAAAACGGACTTCCCCGTAAGAATCCACGTATTTTTGAAGTCACATTTGAGGCATTACAGTATTTACATGCCGTTTGTGGAAATGTCTATCTTAGTATTTCAAGGTTCAAGAATTATGAAGCGACTCACAACAATTTTCATCCTGATCATGGCCGTATCCTTCGGATTGTCGTCGTGCTACAACACCGACGTGCCCGATACGAACAAGATCACCTACATCGTCACAGGTGAATCCTTTGACGTGATCTATCAAAACCCGAATGGCGACTACGAATACGTATACGACCGTGAAGGGGTATTCAAGGTATACCAGGAAGATGTGGTAGGCGACCCGGTGTTCCTGCTGGCGAAAGGCAGTGACGACCTGGTGGTGCGCATCCGCATCAAAGACGGTATCGATACCGTGCGCAAAGCCCGCACGATCGGCTCCGATCTGGTATTCATCGACTATGATCCTTCACTGGAGAAATAACAGCGACTTTATCGATCATATCCGAGGCCGTCCTAAAAGGGCGGCCTTTTTTTTGCGCATAGGCCGATCCACCACAGGCAGCTGTGTGTTTGCCCGGGTGTCCCGCAGATCTCGCAGATGGACGCAGAAAAATGATTGCTCCCGAGAATTGTTCTCTCAATCATTTGACGGAGGCCTGCAAAGTTGCCTCATTGCTGCAGCCTGATGCAAATGCTGATCCCGAGTAATAAGGACTGCGCAGTGTATGCAAATGTGCTTATTTGTACGCCGCGGCAGATATAATAGGAGGCATATGTCTTTGCCTTTGAAGCAAGAGTCAGGAATCAAGAACCAGGAACCAGGACAAATCCTGGTGTGCACCCAATCATCCTCCCGTTAGCTATCGGGACAACCGCACACCCGGAAGTAGAAAATTTTTACGCTGCGCTCCAAAATTTACACTTCCGGGCAGGCAGAGTTAGATGAGGTGGTCTGACCGAAGGTCAGACTATGGTTTACCCTCACGGGCCTGCCCCGAAGTGCCAAAATGCGCAGTGGAGCGGAGCATTTTTGCTACTTCGGGGCCGCCTGAATCAAATGCACTGGCAATCTCAGTATGCTTTAATGGTCACCAGAGCCTCACCCACACTTCAGCACATTAAAACAGACTACCCACTTAAAACCGCCACTTTTCATTTCTGCGATCAGCAATAACACATTGCTCTTTTTTTTTATCGCTTGTGTGGAATTGATCCGCTTCGGGCATCCTGCATACACATTCGCTCACCTTAAATCATGGATATGCAAAAAATGATGCTCACGGCCGCCGCCACACTGGTGGCCATCACCGCCTGGTTCGCTTTCCAGCGGTCAAACACCGAAACGACCACCGGCACTGCCGCTATTGAAGGCCGTATCACCGATGCCATCACACAAATGCCCGTTGTCGATGCACGGGTGACTGTTAACGGCAACGACTGGTATGCACCGGATACCACAGGCAAATATGTGATCGGCCAATTACCTGGCGGCACTTATACCCTCCGCGTGCAGGCTGCAGGTTATGCCGAAGTACAACTGCCGGTGAAACTGCAGGACGCAGAAACACAAACACTCGACATCGCCCTCTCGCTGGCAACACTGTCGCTGGCCGACACCACCATGACCACTACCTATAAGCAGCAAGACCATCCGGAGAAACCGGTCACCCTGCATAAGAAAGCCATGCTATACGAGGTGGTAGAAACAGATGATGCTGCATCGTATGGTAATGCGTATGCCTCACCCATGTATGAAGATGCGGAAGAGATCTACTTCCCGGGCACCGACCATGAATCGTATGATGTGATCTCTGAAAACACATTCAAAAAGTCCATCAGTGATCCGCTTTCCACATTTTCCATTGATGTTGACAATGCCAGTTATTCAAACATCCGCAGGTTCATCTCCTACGGTCAAAATATCCCGACGGATGCCGTGCGCATTGAAGAAATGGTGAACTACTTTGATTACACCTATGCGCAACCGAAAGGCAACGATCCTTTCGCGATTCAATATGAACTCAGCGACTGTCCGTGGAATCCGGAATCACAATTACTGATGATCGGTATCCAGGGAAAAGATATTGACTACACCACCGCTGCCGCCAGCAACCTGGTATTCCTGATCGATGTAAGTGGCAGCATGGGCGCCGAGAATAAATTGCCGCTGGTAAAGAGTTCACTGAAGCATCTGGTGGATCAGCTGCGCCCGACAGACCGTGTAGCCCTGGTGGTATATGCCGGCGCTGCGGGTGAAGTGTTGCCGAGCACCGCATGCACCAACAAACAGGCGATACACGACGCCATTGATCGTCTGGAATCCGGCGGCTCCACAGCAGGCGGAGCGGGCATTCAACTGGCTTACGACATCGCGGTGAAAAACCGTATCGACGGCGGCAACAACCGCGTGATCCTCTGCACCGACGGCGACTTCAATGTAGGCGCCAACAGCGATGCCGATATGCAGCACCTGATCGAGGAAAAACGCAACTCCGGTGTATTCATCACCGTGTGCGGATTCGGCATGGGTAATTACAAGGACAGCAAAATGGAAAAGATCGCCGACAACGGCAATGGCGCATACTATTATATCGACACGCAGGCGGAAGCCAGAAAAGTTTTCGGCACCGATATGCGCGGTACTTTATTTACGATCGCGAAGGATGTGAAAATTCAGGTGGAGTTCAACCCCGCGCTCGTAGAAAGTTACCGTCTCATCGGCTATGAAAATCGCAAGCTGAACAACGAAGATTTCAACGACGACAAGAAAGACGCCGGTGAATTAGGTGCAGGCCACCGTGTAACGGCGCTGTATGAGATACGCCGCACCGGGAAGGTATGGCAGCCGGGCACTATGTCGCCGGAAAAGGTCAATGAAGACCTGAAATATCAGAGCACCACCATAAAGAACAGCGCACTGAACACACAGGAACTGATGACGCTGAAACTGCGCTACAAGGAGCCTGACGGCAGCACCAGCAAATACCTGGAAAAAGCGCTGTATAACACGCCGGTGGATTTTGCGCATACCAGCGATAATTTCCGCTTTGCCTGCGGCGTGGTGGAATTCGGCATGCTGCTGCGCAATTCTGAATTCAAAGGGGATGCATCGATGAGTGAAGTGTTACAGCTTGCGTCAGGCGCCAAGGGTGCAGATACGAACGGTTTGCGCGCGGGCTTCATCGATATGGTGAAACAATACAGTGCACAAACAGCCAATAAATGATCGACCGCCCCGAACACGCTGTGTGGGTGATGACTCACACGGCGTGTTCCAATTGGCGGATCGCCGACTCGAGTGTTCGATATTGAAATACGAATCCGTGCTGCATGAGTTTTTCTGCCGACACATGCTGACTGATGAGCACTACATCGCCCATTTCACCCATCACCAGACGTATGGCAAAGGCAGGCACCGGCGGGAGTAAATAATAGCCCTTTTTCAATTTGGCGATGGTATGCATAAGCGTGCGCATATTTACTGCCTCCGGAGAAACAGCATTGAAGGTTCCGCGCAACGGTCGTTCGATCGCGAACCGGAACAGCGAAGCCACATCATCGATATGTATCCAGGAACATATTTGTTTACCGCTGCCTACCACCGGCAGAACATGCAAGGGTGCAGTTTTAATGAGTTCAGTATAAGCGCCGCCGTCAGATGACAACACCACGCCTATGCGCAGGGTAACGAGTCGCGCACCCGTCGCCGAAAATCCTGCGGTGGCCTGTTCCCAGAGCTGCACCGATTCGGCAAGAAATCCTTTTCCCGGCGCTGCATCTTCCTGCCCGGGCGCGGCAGTTTCTCCGTAGTACCCGATGGCGGATGCGGCGATCACTGTATGGACTTTATGTGGTCCTTTCACCAAAGCATCGATCAGCAGTTGCGTTGAGCGCGTGCGACTGCGGATGATCTCCTGCTTGCGGCGGGAGGTCCATCGTTTCTCCGCTATCCCTTCCCCGGCCAGATGGATGAGCACATCGGCCCAGCGTATGGCTTCCGGGTCTATCGTGCCTTTTTCGGGATCCCAGGCAAAGCGCTGCACACCATCCGTGTTACCGGCACTGCGGCTCAGCCACGCCACTGCATGGCCGGCAGCGCGCAACTCCCTGGTCACCGCCCTGCCGATCAACCCCGACCCACCTGTTATCAATACGTGCATCATCAGATAAAATAACACGCTAAATGTTAAATAGTTGCAGTTCCGGACCGAATAGTAGACCGGCAGCACGAACATTTTATTCCCTGCCGGATATTTCATTACTTTGAAGTTCATTCCAAATACCAATGCGCACCCTATCCCTGTTCCCATTTGCTCTGGCCATTGCGGCAGCGACACTTGTTTCCTGCGGTAACCGTTCCAACGATGAACAAACCATCGACCAGGCCGAGTTGTCTGATAAGATCACGTATATCCGATTGGATGATGCCGACAGCATTCTGCCGGAGTGGAGTAAAGACAATGTGCTGGTAGTACAAACGGTGGGTGAGCCGGATAATCTGCATCCCACCAATGGCGCCACCACGTCGCGTTCATGGGTATTGCAGCTCACGTCGAATGCCATCCTGCGCACCGACCTGATGCGCATGGAAGCAGCGCCCGACCTGGCTGTTGCGTTGCCGGAGATATCCGCCAATAAACTGGAATACACCTATCAGCTGCGCAAGGATGCCCGCTGGGACGACGGCTCGCCGATCACGGCGGAAGATGCGGTGTTCACCATTATGGCCAACGCCTGTCCGCTTACCGCCAACCGCGCATTCAAATCATTTTACAGCAACGTAGCGAAGGTGATCACTTATCCGAATGATGCTTACCGCTTTACCGTGGTGATGCAGCGTGAGGCGATGCTCAATGCGATCTTTCTGACAGACTTTTCGGTGATGCAGCGGAAATTCTACGATCCGCAGAACGTGCTGGCCGGATATACTGCTGCGCAATTCAACGATCCCAATTTTGTGCCCGATGCCCCACTGGAAAAATGGGCCAACGAATTCAACGATCCGAAATACGGCAATGACCTCGCCCTGCTGAACGGCTGCGGCCCGTATGAAGTGGTGGAGTGGAATCGCGGCTCCACCATGGTGTTGCAGCGCAAGAAGAACCACTGGACACAAAACGTAAAAGACCCCACCGAATATCAGGTTGCATATCCTGAAAAGATCGTGTTCAAGATCATCACTGATCCGAATGCGCAAAAACTGGAACTGCTCGCACAAACAGTGGACGTATCTACGTGGATGGGTACACAGGTAGTGATGGAGCTGATGCAGGAACCGGAATTCAACAAGCATTACAATGTGCAGTTCGCCGATAACTTCAGTTACAATTACATCGGCCTGAACATGCGTCCGGATGGCATTCAGCGCAAAAAGATATTCGATGATGTGCTGGTGCGCCGCGCCATGGCCTATCTGATCCCGGTTGATGAACTGATACAAACACTGGCGAACGGCTACGCCAAGCGTCAGGCCTCCATGATATCTCCGCTCAAACCCGAATACAATACTTCACTTGCCCTGATACCCTTCGATGTGGAACGCGCCAAACAATTGCTGGACTCTGCAGGATGGAAGGATACCGACGGGAATAATGTCCGCGACAAAATGATCAACGGTGTAAAGACCGAGCTGCGCGTGGAATTCAAACATCAGGCGGGACAAAAATTCGTGGAAGATGCGGCGCTGATGATCAAGGAAGCGGCGTATCGTGCGGGCATGGATATGGTGATCGTTCCGGTAGAGACCAATACGCTGAAAGAACAACTGGCCAAGCACGATTTCGATATGTACATGAGTGCTCTGGCCTCCGGCTCCATGCCGGAAGACCACAGCCAGTTATGGCATACTTCTGCCTTTGCGGAAGGCGGCATGAACTACGTGGGCTTCGGCAGTCCGGAAACCGATGCGCTGATCGACTCCATCAATATCGCTGTTGACACTGCCACGCGCCATCCGCTGGTGCGTCGCCTGCAGCAGCATGTATATGACGAGCAGCCGTTCATCTTCCTGTACTCCACGGCAAAAAAGGTGATCATCCACAAACGCTTCGGCAATCAGATCATCACCTTTGAGCGCCCGAATGTTGTGGTGAACAACCTGCGCCTGTTGAGTCAGTCCGGCAGCAGTGTTCGTCAGGACGGCGGCCACAGGTAAGCATAAAAACGCACCCGGGAAGCCGGTTCAGTTCCGGCCATTCATGCTCGGCGGGTAATGCCTATCTTTAGCGCAGGTTCGCACTATGGGCAGGTATATCGTCAAACGCGTTTTACTCTTCGTCCCCACGCTGCTCATCATTACACTGCTGGCGTTCATCATCTCCGTGCAGGCACCGGGTGATCCGCTGGATCGTTTGGTGAGTGTGCAGGATGCCGGCGGTGAATCCATGACCGCATCCGCAAATACTTTGCAGGAACGCGAACGCTGGCGAAAAAAACTTGGACTTGACCTGCCGGTATTTTATTTCAGCATCACCGGCGCCGCTACGCCCGATACCATTTATAAGATCTACGATGAACGTCTGCGCAGCACGGCCAAACGACTGATCCGAACATACGGCAACTGGGAAGCGATATCTGCTTATCAGCGAGCGGTATTATCCCTGCGCGACAGTGTATCACAGATACGCGCACACATGATACAGCCGGGTGATTCGGTGGCCGATATGCATACGCGCGCGCTGCTCGACTCGATCAACAACGCCTATTTTGTTTTGCAGTCGCTCCCATACGACCACACGGAAAACGGCATACAAACGCAATTGTCGCGGCTTGCGCAGATGGATGCACAATATCCCGAACTCGCACCGCTTGCCTCCGGCGCAAAAGAGGCACAGCAGCGATGGGCGTCTGTTACTGAGCATCCAACACGCTATAAAAATTATATCCCTGCTGTGCATGTGTACGGATACAATCAATTCCACCGCTGGGTATTCGGCGACGGACATTGGCTGACAGGAGCGGGGAGCAGGGATTGCCAAGGCATTCTGCGCGGTGATTTCGGATACTCGTACACCAGCAAACTGCCCATGGGCGATGTGATCGGTGCACGCATCCGCTGGTCGCTCTTCTTCACCCTTGTCTCCGTGCTCCTCGCTTATCTCATCAGCATACCCATCGGCATCAAAGCGGCATCGAAAAAAGACAGTTTATTCGACCGCACTTCGTCAGTGGTGTTATTCATTTTATACTCCATGCCCACGTTCTGGGTAGCCACTTTATTGCTGATGACATTCGCCAATCCGCTGGCCCTTCCGCTGTTTCCTGCATCCGGTGTGGAGCCGCCAACCGGGATCGCTGATGGAACAGGATGGCTGGAGGTGATGCGCATCCGCTTACCCTATCTCATCCTGCCCACCATCACTTACACCTATGCGCAGCTTGCTTTTTTAAGCAGGATCACGCGCGTATCGGTGCTGGAAGTGGCTGCGCAGGATTTCATTCGCACGGCGCGCGCAAAAGGACTGGATGAGGGTAAGGTATTTTACAAGCATGCTTTCCGCAATGCCTTGCTGCCGCTCATCACCGTGTTCTCGAATATTTTTCCTGCAGCCATCGGCGGATCGGTGATACTGGAAACGATATTCAGCATTCCGGGCATGGGACAGGAAATATTCCAGGCAATTTTATCTAAAGATTATCCGGTGATCATTTCTGTATTTACCCTCACCGGTATTTTCACGCTCATCGGTTATCTGGTGGCGGATATTTTATACGCGCTGGCCGATCCGCGCATTGCTTATCATCAAAAATAAATGACAGCGAAACGCGCCACCATATCAACATCAACACCACGCCTGTCGGCTCTCCGCAGATTCCGGCAGCACACGCCTGCGCGCATCTCGCTATATATTCTCGCCGTGCTGGTCGTGATCGCCATTTTAGCACCGGTGCTGGCGAATGATCGTCCGCTGTATGCACAATACAAAGGACATCATCTGTTCCCGGCGTTCTCGTTCAAGAATAATTATCACCTCGAAGTGCCGGGCGGAAAAACCGAGACCATACAACTGGATATTGCCGAGTGGAAGCAGATGGCATTTGACAAAGTGGTGTGGGCGCCTGTTCCGTATGCACCGGATAAGACCGATCGTTTGAACAGCGGTTACAAAGCGCCGGGCGACAAGCAATTGTTTCGCGGTGCGGATGGTCGTACCGTTGACATGCCTGCGCGCTTCCGGCATCGGCTGGGCACGAACAGTCTGGGGGAGGATGTACTCGCGGGATTGATACATGGCACGCGCATTTCTCTGTCCATCGGATTCATTGCCATGATCATCGCCACGATCATCGGGCTGGTTCTGGGTGCGGTGGCCGGTTATTTTGGGGATGAGCGGCTGGTGAGCACGCGCGGTCGCACTGCCTTTACACTGCTGGGTATTTTCCTCGGATGGTTTTACGGATGGCAGTCGCGCCAATTTGTATTGCACGACGCGCTGGCCGGCGAAGGGAATTTTTTCGCGGAGGCGCTCCTCAGCATCGCCCTGTTCACCGGCATTGTGCTGCTCTGCTCCTATGCCGGGAAATGGGTGGGGAAACTGCCGTTGTTGAACAGGAGGGTGCACATTCCTGCCGACAGCCTGATCTCGCGCGCCATTGAGATACTGCATTCGCTGCCCACGTTCGTTTTGATATTGACGATCGCCGCCATTGCGCGGCCATCGCTCACGAATGTGATGGTGATCATCGGGCTGACCAACTGGACCGGTATTGCGCGATTGGTGCGTGCCGAGCTGTTGCGCGTGCGGCAGCTGGAATATGTGCAGGCGGCGCGTTCCATGGGCTTCGGCGAATGGAAGATCATCGTGCATCACGCCCTCCCCAACAGCATCGCCCCGGCGCTGGTGTCCATTGCCTTCGGCATCGCCTCCGCCATCCTGACCGAATCCAGCCTGTCGTTCCTCGGCATCGGTGTGCCCTCGGATACCGTTACCTGGGGCAGTCTGGTGAATGACGGGCGACAGCAATTCAGCGCGTGGTGGCTCGTGGTGTTCCCGGGGTTGGCGATATTCCTGACGGTGACCATCTACAACCTGATCGGCGAGGGGCTGCGCGATGCCCTGGATCCGAAACTGAAGAAATAAAACCGTGTCGTGACATAAGCGTTAACATCGCGGGAACGTTTATGCGTAATTTTGGATATACTTGTCATGCAGATGCTGAGATCCGGGTTGTATAGTGTGCTGGTGTTCCTCCTGTTGGGATGTCCCACTTATGTGGCGGCGCAGGAGATATCCATTTCCGATCCGCAAAAGATCAGCACGGAACTAGTGGGCTACAGCATCCTCGGCCGCAACAAGAATGGCGATGTGCTCATCTATAAAAAATACCGTTTTAAAGATGAGATCGATGTGTACGACAAGAACATGGCCTTCAAACGGCGCAAGGAGATCACTTTAAAGAATGCCGACTACGAAACGGTCGAGTTCTATAAATCCAATGACTACATCTTTCAGTTCTTCACCTTCCGGGAAAATAAAATGCTGTACCTCGCCGTGCAGCAGTTCACGCCTGACCTCGACAAAAAAGGTGAGCCGGTGCTGGTGGATTCCACCTCACAACGTATGGGGGAGAATTTTTCGGAATACAAGATCACCAAAGCACGCACCACGCCGTATTATCTTATTTTTAAATACGAGCTCAGCAACGGGCGCATCGACAAGCTGTTCTCACGCGTGATGGACGAGAACATGCGCATCACTATGTCCAACGATATCAACCTCCCCGATAACGGTTTTATGCCGGTGTTGCAGCACGAGGTGATCACGGATGAAGGGTTGCCGGTGTTCCTGTTCCAGAATGATGACTTCAACTGCAAGAAGGAAAAAACAGGCGTGCAGTTCCTGTATGTGCTGCCGCGTGCGGGTAACACGGTGTTGTATGCCGAGATGGGCAGTGACACTTATTGCCTTGATGAGATGCATTTCGGTATTGACAATATGCATCAGCAGATCATCAGCATGGCCTTTTTGCGGGAGGATAATAAGGATCAGATGACGGGGTATCAGTATACACTGATGGATATCGAAACGGGCAGTATCGCGCTGAATTACCAGTACGCCTTCCCGCAGGCGACCCTGGATGAGATCGCCGGACTGGTAAAGGATAAAACGGCGGCGCATTTACCGGTATATCAGATCGGCACCATACTGCCGCGGGTGGACGGTGGTGCGCTGATGGTGGCGGAGTATTATGATAAAACAGTGGAGAGCTATGAATTCACGAATTATGATCCGTATTACGGATATCGTACTTCGGTGAGGCAGGTGGAGTTTTATGAGTATGACGACATCCTGTTGTTCTCCATCAATCCGGATGGCACACCGAGCTGGAATAATGTGATCCGGAAGAAGCAGATCAGCCGGGAAGATCGCGGGGTGAATTCTTCTTATGCGCTGGTGAATATTAAAAACAAGTGCATTTTCATTTTCAATGAGGATATTGAACAGAATGCGAATGTGCTGCAATACAGCATGCAGTTCAATGGTGAACTGGACCGCAATAGTTTATTCAACGCCAATCAGCAGGAAGTGCAGATACGCCCGAGCAGTGCTGAGCAGATCTCGTATAATGAGATCGTGATACCGAGCATTTACAAGAAGTCTCTTTCTTTTGTGCGGATACGGTTTTGAGTGGGGTGATCGGTTGCATTTTACACGTACTTTATGAATTCCCGTATTTTCTTTCGAGGCCACTGAGGCGTCAGGACGCGAATGTGCACGAAGACTTGTTATTACCTATTTATTCCTGGGAATACCTTGTGCCCCCCCTTGCGCCTTTGTGGCTAATACGATCTGAGGAGAGGCACGTTGGTCATTACTTAACTACTGCGTACTTTGAGGCCGGGAAGGCGGTAAGACGGGAGGGTACGGGAAGGTGTGGGGATGGAGGATGTACGTTGCCTGTCGAGAGTTTAAAAACTACCTTTGTCGGATGCTGCGGTTGTTTCAGTCGACGGGGCCTTTGCAGTTTGTACTGTTGCTGATGTATTCGGCGTTGGTGCATATGCATGGGTTATTATATCCGCCGACGTGGCCGGAGCAGATGCATACTTTTTTATCGCACTGGCTGCTCGATGAACATATTGACCTGCAGCAGATACCGGTATTTTATGTTGCACTTGTGCAGCTCATCCTTATCACGGCCACCGGGCTGGCGCTGAGTACCCTGATGCAGCGGTTCAAACTGGTGAACAAACCCACTCTTCTGCCGGCGATGACCTTTGTGCTGTTGTGCAGTTTTTTCCCGGGACTCTTATTGGCGCTGCCGGAGGTATGGAGCGGACTCCTCATTCTGGCCATCCTGTTCAAGGTGTTCAGTGCGTATAATAAGCAGCGCTGCGACATGACCTATTTTGATGCCGGTGCGCTGAGTGTGCTGGCTACGCTCATCTACTGGCCCTCTGCCATCCTGCTGGTGTTCAGCATGCTTGCCATGCTGCGCATGCGTTCCACCACCTTTCGTGAATTCGTGATCTACCTCACCGGCGTGATCACACCCGTTTTCCTGCTGGGCACGCTCGTATTCTGGTTTGGCGGTCCCGATGCGCTGCGCGACCTGCAGATGCCGGCCCTTTCCTTTTTCCGGGGTCAGGCCGAGCTATTCTCCACCACCGTGATCGTAAAAGTGAGCCTCATCGGTGCCGTGCTCATACTGGCGCTGCTGCTGTTCGCCGAGAAGATATCCTCCAACCTCATCCAGATACGCCGCTATATGAGCGTGACCATATGGCTGTTGCTGGCGGGGATCGCAGCGCTGGGCACGGCGTTTCCTGCGGCCGAGTCGGCCTTCTACCCGCTCCTGCTGCCGGCAGCGATGGTGATCAGCTATTACTTTTTCCACTCCCGTCAGCTGTTATACACAGAAGGCGCTCACGCGGGCCTGCTGATAGCCACGATCATCCTGCAGTACATTACCTTTGTGTGATAAATCAGTATCATGCGATTTGGCGTTGTCACCTTCCCCGGTTCTAACTGTGATCAGGATATCATCCATGTGCTCCGCAACGTAATGGGTTGCGAAGTGATCGAGCTCTTCCACAAGGAGCACGACCTGCATGGCCTCACCACGAACGATTGCATTATGCTGCCCGGCGGCTTTTCGTATGGCGATGCCCTGCGCACCGGCGCCATCGCCCGTTTCAGCCCCATCATGCAGGCGGTGACGGAACACTGCAACAAGGGCGGTTTTGCCTGGGGTATCTGCAACGGTTTCCAGATCCTCTGTGAGGCCGGCCTGCTGCCCGGCGTGCTGCTGGAGAACAACAATCAGCAGTTCATCTGCAAGAATGTATATCTGACCGCCGATAACAATTCCAGCCGCATCAACGCCACCCTCCCCCTGCAACACGCCCTCAAAATCCCGATTGCCCATGGCGAAGGCCGGTATTATGCCGACAGCGCCACGCTCAAAGCCGTGGAGGACAATGACCAGGTGATCTTCCGCTACTGCGACGAACGCGGCCACGTAAGTGCCGATGCCAACCCGAATGGGTCGCTCAATAACATTGCCGGTGTCTGCAACAGCGGCCGCAACGTGTTCGGCATGATGCCCCACCCCGAACGCGCAGCTGAAGAGCGCCTCGGCAATACCGACGGACGGCTCATTTTTGAGTCATTCCTCGCCATGGCCGATGTAGCTGCCAACAGATAAGCAGCCCCCACCGTAATATTTTTGTCAACGACTCCCCTGTGGAACCCTCCCCGTCGGGTTTTCGTTAAATTTGTCAGTTAAATCCATTCTGATTCTATGAAGCGGTATGCCCTTGCTGTTTGTGCCTTCCTCATCCCGATGCTTTTCGGAACTGCCGGTTACGGACAATTGCTCCAGCCCGTGACCTGGGAGATGTCGTCAACCCAAACCGGTGTGAATGAGTATACCCTCATTTTCAAGGCATCCATTCAGGAAGGCTGGAAGGTATACAGCCACGACCTGCCCGAGAATGGACCCATACCTACCAGCCTGATCTTCGATAAACTGCCTTCAGGCGTTCAGTTAGTTGGTGAGATGGAAGAACTCGGTCGGATGGAGGAACAGGTGGAACCGCTGTTCAACGACATGCTCATCAAGTTCTACCACAAGCGACTCACCCTGCGCCAGAAAGTGAAGATATCCGGCAACTCGACCATAATCGGCTATATTGATTACATGACCTGCGATGACAAACAGTGCATCGCTATGAGTCAGGATTTTTCGTTTGAGCTGCAGGGCGTTTCCGGCAACCTCGTCACCGACCCCAATGCCGATTATTCGAAAGTAAAGGATCCGGTGAAGTGGTCCATCGGCTCAGAAAAGATCAACGATACAGAATACTGGATCACGTTCAGCGCGTCCATCTCCCCCACCTGGAAGCTCTATTCGCAGGCATCACCGGAAGGCGGTGCCCAGCCCATGAAATTTTATTTCGAAAATGCCGGCAGCGGATATCAGCTCATCGGCAAAGTGGAAGAAAGCGGTCATCTCGAAGTAAAGCCCGAACCCCTCTTTGAGAACAAGGTACTGCGCTATTACCACGACAAGGCCGTGATGCGCCAGCGCGTCAAACTCGACAGCGCGAATGCCGTGATCACCGGCTATCTGGACTATCAGACCTGCGATGCCATGCAGTGTTTGTTCAAACAAAAAGATTTTACTCTCCAGCTTTCTGCTGAAGGCCTCGTGGTGCAGGAAACGGCATTGCCTGCTGATACATCCGCATCGCGCTTTGGCGCTTTTCAGGTTGACACTGCCTTTGCCCGCAACGCACAATGCGATGCCAGTGCAGGTGCGCAGATCACTGACGCCAGCGGAAAAAGTTTGCTGAACACATTTATCCTCGGCTTCATCGGCGGACTCATCGGTTTGCTCATGCCCTGTACATTCCCGATGATCCCGTTCACCATTTCCTTTTTCACCAAGCATGCCGGCAATCGCAGAAAGGGTATCATGAATGCCTCTTTTTATGGTTTCAGCATCATCCTGGTGTATTTTCTCGCCTCACTGCCCTTCCTGCTGTTCGGTGTGGGCGGTGATAAGCTGAATGAATTCTCCACCAACAACGTGGTGAATCTTGTTTTCTTTTTCGTTTTCATTCTGTTCGCCCTTTCGCTGTTCGGTTTATTTGAGATCAAACTGCCAACGAAGTGGGCCAATAAAGCCGACAGCGCTTCCGATGTAGGCGGGTTCCTCGGTATATTTTTCATGGCACTCACGCTGTGCATCGTGTCCTTCAGCTGCACAGGCCCTATCCTTGGCTCCTTGCTGGCCAACAGCCTGAAAGACGGTGGCGTGGCGCTCACCATGGGGATGATCGGTTTTGGTACTGCGTTCGCCCTGGCATTTACTCTGCTGGCGCTGTTCCCGCAGTTGCTGAATAAGATGCCTAAGAGCGGTGGCTGGCTCAATGAGGTGAAGATCGTTTTTGCCTTCATTGAAGTAGCGATGGCCGTGAAGTTCCTGAGCAATGTTGACCTTGCCTATCACTGGGATTTTCTCAAGCGCGAAATATTCCTCGGCAGCTGGACGCTGATCGGCCTGCTCATATTCCTGTATATCAGCGGGGTGATCCGCTTTCCGCACGACGATAAAAAAGTAAAATGGTCGATAGGCCGCTCTGCCTTTGCCATTGCGTTTCTGGCTATCACGATCTATTTCGGTCAGGGCCTGCGCAAATACGGCGAAGTGCCCATGCTCAGCGGCTTCCTTCCTCCACAGTGGTACAGCATTTACGAATACGACACCGAATGCCCGCTGGGACTCAACTGCTTCCACGACCTTGATGAAGGTATTGCCTTTGCGAAAGAACACAATAAACCCATATTGATCGACTTTACCGGTTATGCCTGCGTGAACTGTCGCAAGATGGAAGAACATGTTTGGCCGAAACAGGAAATATTCAACATCATCAGCAACGACTATGTGCTCGTAAGCCTGTATGTGGATGACAAGGAGCCACTACAACCGGATGAACAATACGTCTCTGCCACTACCGGGCAAAAAGTGCGCACCATCGGCAACAAATGGAGCGACCTGCAGAGTTCCGCCTTCGGCACCAACGCTCAGCCTTACTACGTACTCATCGCACCCGATGGCCGTGTGTTGAACAAACCCACCGCCTACACACCGGATGTTGAAGCATATAAAGGATTTTTGGAATGCGGATTGGAAACGTATAAGAACCTGGATGAGGTGGCGGTGAAGTGATACTAACCGCTTATTAGCCACACCAAAGAGAGTTTCAAATTTTTTCCGTTCAATTACTGAACGTTTCAGGCTGTATCATTAGTTACACAGTTCTGTTTACAGTTTAATGAATGGCATAGGATATTTTCTTATTCGAATTGTTCACTTTTAAAACAATTCTATATTTGAAATATCTATGCATGAGAATACAATTTCCTATCGTGTGCGGTCTGCCATTTTTAAAGTCTATAATTCGCTTGGACCTGGCCTGCTGGAATCAGCCTATGAGGCCGCTTTGGCATTTGAATTAATTAAATGCGGCTTGCGGGTAAGGACTCAGGTGGCGCTCCCTTTAATTTATGACGATGTACAATTAGATGTTGGATATCGGATTGACCTACTAGTAGAGGATACTGTGATCATAGAAGTGAAATCTGTTGAGCATCTGGCTGAAGTTCATCACAAGCAGGTATTAACCTACCTTAAACTCTCCGGTCTAAAACTCGGCATCCTGGTAAACTTCAATTGCGCGGAGATCGATAAATCCATTTTCAGGAAAGTCAACGGATTATAAGCTGTACGATTTGCAGGAAACCTATTTTCCTCCCGCAGATATCGCGGATGAGCGCAGATAGCCTCCTGCATTCTTCTGCGTACATCTGCGCGATCAGCGGGAAACCCATTTCCTCCCGCAGATATCGCAGATGAGCGCAGATAGACCCCTGCATTTTTCTGCGTACATCTGCGCGATCAGCGGGAAACCCATTTCCTCCCGCAGATATCGCAGATGAGCGCAGATAGACCCCTGCATTTTTCTGCGTACATCTGCGCGATCAGCGGGAAACCCATTTTCTCCCGCAGATATCGCAGATGAGCGCAGATAGACCCCTGCATTTTTCTGCGTACA
>DAIMYJ010000018.1:9510-16077 GCA_036734545.1 Chitinophagales bacterium | reverse complement strand
TGCGCGATCAGCGGGAAACCCATTTTCTCCCGCAGATATCGCAGATGAGCGCAGAATGTTGATGTGCACGTCTTCCTGAAATAAAAAAAGGGAGGCTGAAAACTCAACCTCCCTTTTGTATACTGTATACAGGTATTATTGGAACACCGGTTTTTCAGGTAGTGTATAAGTTCTACCTGCGTTCTGCTTTTTCAGGTAATCCATGAGCGGCATAAAATAATCCAGCATAGGCTTAGCACTCATATCGCTGCCGATGGATGCTTTTAAATGCTCACGCCAGTCCACCGTTGCACCGGGGGTCATCACCTTGCGCAGGAAATCGCCGGTTTCTTTGGAGCCCCAGTAATTAGTAGCGTGTGGGTCCTGCTTCAGGATGTTTTTCGCGATATAATCATGAAACTGGAACAATAATACATTGCTGATAGAATAGTCGTAATACGATGCAGGATCATCGTTGATATGCGTTTTAGTTGCCGCATCACAATATTGCTCACCGCGCTCAGCAGGCGGAATGATGCCCTGATAGCGTTTCACCAACTCCCACCATTTTGCATTGAACTGGTCTTTCGGCAGATTTTGCGCGTAAACAGCATATTCGAACTCTGTCATCACACCGCTGCCCCAGGGTATATGCACAATATAATCCAGCGCTTCGCTCAGTAATTTTAGTGTGTCATTGGTCGCAATACCGGGTTTGATCAAACCCTGGCTTTCCAGCAGGGGCTTCTGCAAACTGGCCAGACCGATCATGGTGCCGAACGCTTCATGGTATCCGCGGTTGGCACCGGTGCGCAATACCATCGGCACATCGGGATTGGAATACGACATGTAGTAATAAATATGTCCCAGCTCGTGCAACACGGTGCTCCACCATTCGGTATTGGCCTCCACGCTCATGAGTGAACGTACATCCTTGTCGAGGTCCATATGCCAGGCGCTGGCATGGTTATTCTTCGCATAACCGGCATCGGGTCCTACGGGATAGAGGGATGATTTTTCCCAGAATGTCTCCGGCAGGGCATCAAAACCCAGACTCATCCAGAACGCTTCACCCTGCTGCATGATCCACTCAGGATCGTGCTTCTTCAGTTCGGGGTCGATATCGAGGCCCTCCACGGTTACCAGTGCTGTCCAGTCCTGACCCCAGCGATTCGGCAGCCAGTCGGCAGGAATATAGTCGGGTACCGGCTGCTTATATTTCTCTGCCAGCTCATAGCGCGCCCATGTATGCAGTTCGCGGTATAATGGCCAAACGTCGGTGATGAAACTGCGCGTGAGCTCGATCATCTCCTCGCTGCTCATGTTGTATTCACTCGCCATGTAGGCAAAGTAATCTTTATAGCCGAGCGGTGTCACGCTGCTGTTTCGCAACTGCTGCAAATTGGCCAGACCGTCCTTGAGCGTGGTGCCCACTTCCTTGCTGGCCGTCCATGCGGCACTGCGTTCCTTCATGTTCGTAGAGCTGCGCAAAATTTCATCCAGCGCATTCGTGGTAGTGGGTTTGCCGTTCAGGGTGTATTTAAATCCGTATAATGCCTCCACTTGTTTGTTGGTGGCATCGATGCGTTTCTTCACTACGTCGCCTGCTGTTTCGGGGTTGTTCCCGGCGAAGTAGAGGATGTATTCCAATTGCTTCACCTGCAGGGGAGTGAGTTTATCTTTTTGTGCAAGGTATTTCTGTGCCGTTTCGATATTGGATTTGCTGCCGGTGAATTTTGCATAGGCTTCATCGGCCATGGCGGCGTTATGGCTGGCCATGGTATCACCTTCCACGATGTGGGTTTGCATGATCCACTGCCCTTCGCCTGCGGCGGTCACTAATTTTTGATACTCGGCATTATAGGTGTCGAGATAGGCCTGCACTTCCTGTTGCAGGGCGCTGTTGTCGGCATCCTCTTGCTGACCCTTGCATGCGCTAAGTACCAGGGAGCCGAACAGCATGAACATTATCAGGTTTCTCATGTATGTTGGTATTTGACAGCGAAGTTACGATACGCCGCCGGCCGGTGGCGGTGCCTTAACAAACCTTAGCAGGGCGGATTTTTTGCACAAAGTGTGCACAACCCCCGTACCGGTCAGGATTTCGGAGGGGAAATCTTTAGCTTCGCAGACGCCCGCACCCCGTGTGCCGGGCATTGTTTATTAATCCTTAAAAACAACAAGAACATGGCAGAAGTATCCAACGACAAAGTGAAAGCCCTGGGACTGGCGGTTGACAGTCTGAACAAGCTGTATGGCAAGGGCACGGTAATGAAATTAGGTGATAGCACGGTTGCTGCCGAGGAGGTGATCCCTACGGGGTCTATCGGTGTGGATCTGGCATTGGGGATCGGCGGTGTGCCGCGCGGTCGCGTGATCGAGATCTATGGCCCCGAATCTTCCGGTAAGACCACGCTGGCTATCCATATCATCGCAGAAGCACAAAAGAAAGGCGGTATCTGCGCCATCATCGACGCCGAGCATGCTTTCGATAAAGTGTATGCCGAAAAACTGGGCGTAGACGTAGAGAACCTCCTCATCTCTCAGCCCGATTACGGCGAGCAGGCACTGGAGATCGCTGATCATCTGATCCGCTCCGGCGCACTCGATGTGGTAGTGATCGACTCAGTGGCTGCACTCGTTCCCAAAGGTGAACTCGAGGGTGAGATGGGCGACAGCAAGATGGGTCTGCAGGCGCGACTGATGAGTCAGGCGCTGCGCAAGCTCACCGGTACGATCAATAAAACCGGCTGCTGCTGTATCTTCATCAACCAGCTGCGTGAAAAGATCGGTGTGATGTTCGGCAACCCCGAAACGACCACCGGTGGTAATGCACTGAAATTCTACGCTTCCGTGCGTATCGATATCCGCCGTATCGGCCAGTTGAAAGACAAGGAAGAGATCATCGGTAACCGCGTAAAAGTGAAGATCGTAAAGAACAAGGTAGCACCGCCGTTCCGCCAGGCAGAATTCGATATCATCTACGGCGAAGGCATCAGCAAGATCGGCGAGATCGTGGATCTCGGCGCAGAGTCCGGCATCGTGCAAAAATCCGGCAGCTGGTATAGCTACGAAGGCACCAAACTCGGCCAGGGCCGCGAGGGTGTGAAAGAGCTCCTCAAAGACAATCCGGAATTAGCCGCAGAGATCGAAAAAAAGATCAAAGCCAAATTAGGCGCGGTCACCACAAAGGAAGATTGACCAATGCTATTCAAAGCATCATGAATAAAAAAGGCTGATACATGTATCAGCCTTTTTTATTTGTCCGCCGCGGCGGATGCTAGTGTGGAAGTCTGGAAGTGTGCCGGTGGTGTATTAAGTCAAACTGAAATTACAATATCCTCACGCACAAACAGATTAGCACATTAGCAGATCAACAAATCAGCACATCAATTCAGATATTTTAATCAGCCTTTTCGATACACTAGTTTGCTCTTGCAAGTGATGCGCTAAATCAACAAATCCCGCAATCAGCCATCGTCATCCCACTTTCACACTCCCACACTTTCACACTCCCACACTTCCACACTTCCACACCACCACACAATCCCCATCGGCTAATCGGCTAATCAGCTAATCGGCTAATCACTTCAGATATTTTAACTTGATCACCTCCCGCTCCGTCAAATGCCGCCATCTGCCGCGGGGGAGGTCGCGCTTGGTGAGGCCGGCGTAAAGGGTGCGGTCGAGGCGCACCACGTCGTAGCCTAGGTGTTCAAAGATGCGGCGTACGATGCGGTTCTTGCCGATGTGCAGGGAAACACCCACCACATTCTTTTTCACCGGATGCGCATAATCAATGCCATCCACCATCGCTAACCCGTCTTCCAATTCCACACCGTTGGCGATAGCCATGAGGTCGGCAGGTTTCACCGGCTTGTCCAGTTCCACTTCGTAGATCTTCTGCGCGCCGAAGCTGGGGTGACTCAATTTTTGTGCGAGCTCGCCGTCGTTGGTGAGCAATAATAATCCGGTGGTATTTCTATCGAGGCGGCCCACCGGATACACGCGTTCCTGTGTGGCGCCGGCGATAAGTTCCATCACGGTTTGTCTGCCGCGTTCGTCTTCTACCGTGGTGATATAATCTTTGGGTTTGTTGAGCAGGAGATACACATAATTCACCGGCTTCACCACTTTGCCCTTGTAAGTGACCTTATCATCTTTGGTGAGGCGGTAACCCATTTCGGTAACTACCTGTCCGTTCACTTTTACCAGTCCCTGCGCGATGAGTTCATCGCATTTCCTGCGCGCAGCAACTCCGGCATTGGCCAGATATTTATTCAGACGAACGGTATCGTCTTTGCGAGGTGCAGTTGTTTTCTTGGGTGCTGCCACCGGCGCTGCGGCTTTTTTATTCGCCGTGCGCTTCATCAGTTTATGATGCACGCGGGATTCCTGTTCGGGATCCTCTTCCTTGTCGCCATGCGTGCGCTTCTTATTAAAGAATATCGCCCGCTGCAGACGCTCGGTCTTGCGGTTGGGATTGCGGTCTGACTGAAAGGGCTTGCTGGTATCTCCGCCGAAGCGTTTAGACGGTTTGGTCTTCGTCTGTTTCGCCGGATACTTGCTCTTCTTCGGCGTCTCCTCCGTTTTCAGAAACCGGTTCTTCATCGGAAATTCCTCCGACTGCTGAAACTTGCTCGTTCTCTTCGGAAACGGCTTGCTCTTCCGATCCGTCGGTCGCTCCGCTGGCATCGGTGGTTTCTTCCTGTTGTTGGTTTTCTTCATTGTTTTCGTTTTGGGCATCCTCACGACGCTCTTGGTTCAATTGCACCTTGTTATACACCTCCTCTTCGGTCATGCTTTCCATGATATCGGAGGGGGTGCCTATGGACATATCCTTCTGTTCGAACTCCTTCAGTTTAGGCAGTTCATCGAGGGTATTGATCCCGAAATAATCCATGAAATACTGGGTAGTGCCATACAGGAGCGGTCGCCCTGCTGTTTCTGCCCTGCCGGTGATGCGGATCAGGTCGCGCTCCATCAGCTTCTGGATGGTATGGTCACAGTTCACGCCGCGGATCTGCTCGATATCGGTCTTGGTGACCGGCTGGGCGTAGGCGATGATGGACAGGCACTCGAGGGCCGCCACCGACAGCTTGCGCTTGGAGCGGTGCTGCAGCAGCACGGTGATCACCTTGTGGTAATAGGGTTTGGACAGGAACTGGTAGCCACCGCCGGTCTTGATCACCTCATACACATGCTCATCCCCCTCATACTTGGTCATCAGCTGCTCCACATGCTCGTGAATGGCCTCCAGGCTGATCTCTTCGCCGGAGTAGGTGAACAGGACGGTTTGCAGGTCGGCCGCAGAAATGGGCTGCTCGCTGCTGAAAATGAGGGCTTCTATGAGTTTCTGCAGATCGTTCATCGGGCTGCAAATGTAAGGAATTGGCAGGGTTCATGGGAACGTTTTTGGTGAGATTTTTGCTGGTAAACGGCCGATTGACCTACCTTTGAACCTATGCAGCGACTGATATTCGCCTTTCTGCTTTGGATGGGCACCCCCGGACTCTCCCCGGCCCAGACCATCAACTTCCAGCCCATGTCACCCGAAGCCGCCGTCGCCGCCTCGGCACAGCAGAACAAGCCTGTACTGTTCATGGCCTATCAGGGCACCTGCGGACATTGTGAAAAGATGATCAATGAAGTGTTCCCCGACACCTCGGTGAGCAATTTCTACAATGCCAACTATATCTGCGTGAAGCTGGACATGCTGGATCAGAATGAAGCGAAGAAATACATCCCCAAATACAACATCTCCTCCTTCCCCACCTTCATCATCCTCAACGGCAAAGGCGAGGTGTTATCGCAATTCGTGGGAGAATTCAAGCCTTCCGAGTTCGTGAAGCAGGGCAAGCTCGCCCTCGACCCCGAACAGCAACTCCCCTACCTGCGCAAACGCTTCGAAGCCGCACCGGCCGATTCGGCAACTACCTATCAGTATCTCCTCGCCCTGTCGCGCGGTCGCCTCAGCACACAGCCGATAGCCAATCAATATTTTGCCGCCAACAACAATCGCCTGGACTTCAGCGCCTACAACTGGAAGATCGTGAGCATGAGTGTGAGCGATATGACATCGCCGGTGTTTCAATACATGGTGGCCAATAAGGACAGTTTCGCCATGGCAAGTTCACTCAAAAAGGTAGAGCGCAAATTCTATCTGACGGCAGCCTACAATATGCAGGTAGCCGTGAGCAACAATGACACCACACAGTATTACCGCCAGCGCGACCTCGCCGCCAAATTGAAACTGCATACCGTCGACTCACTCATCTTCGTGAACGACCTTAACCTCGCCGAAAAACACAAGCAGTGGCCACGCTACATTTCCACCGCCCGCAACGGCGCCGAAAAATATGTGTGGACCGACGCCAACCTCCTGCGCCGCATAGCAGACAACCTGTATGAGCACAGTGAAGAATCCTCCACGTTGCAAAAAGCAGCCAACTGTGCCGTGCGCAGTGCTGAACTCAAACCGGATTATTTCTCCAATCTCTCCGCCGCCAAGATCTACCTCAAACTCGGCTACACCGATCTGGCCAAAAAATACGCGCAACGCGCCGTGGATGAAGGCGGCAAAAAGAA
>DAIMYJ010000018.1:0-9410 GCA_036734545.1 Chitinophagales bacterium | reverse complement strand
TACCAAAATGCCAACTCCGCCCACCCGGAGCAGTACTCACAAAAAAAGACCCGCCGTTTAGGCAGGTCTTTGAATAAAAGCGTTTAACTATCAGCTCCCCTGCAAAGCAGCGGCACCGGAAACGATCTCGGTGAGCTCGGTGGTGATGGCCGCCTGACGTGCGCGGTTGTAGCTGATCTTGAGTTCTTTCAGCAGTTCATTCGCGTTGTCGGAAGCTTTGTCCATCGCCGTCATACGCGCGCCGTGTTCGGAGGCGTTGCTGTCGAGGATATAGCGGAAGAATGTTGTATTCAGGATACGCGGCACCAGTTCCATGATCATCTGCTCCTTCTCGGGATCGTAGATATAGTCGGTGCGCACCTTTTTCTCGCCGGCCGTTTCCATCTTCCTGATCGGGAGGAACTGCTCCGTTTCCAGGATCTGGGTGGCGGCATTCTTGAACTTGTTATATACCACGATCACCTCATCGTATTCGCCTTTCAGGAATCCCTGCTTCACGCGTTCGGTGGCCTGCGCTACCGTTTCGAAAGAGAGATTGTGGAACAGGTTGATATATTCGGTATTCAGGGTATACGGCATACGCTTCATCTGATCATAGGCCTTCTTGCCGATGAACATGACGTGTATGTTCTGCTTGGGCAGGTGGGCATACTTTTCTTCAATGGTGCGCTTGATCGCCTTCACCACGTTAGAGTTGAATGCGCCGCACAAACCTTTGTCGGAAGTAACGGCCACCAGCAATACATTTTTCACTTCACGCTGCTGGGCATATTCGATCTTCACATCGTCGCCTGCAGCTTCAGCGATATTGCTGAGCAGTTCGCCCATTTTCAGTGCATACGGACGCATTTGCAGAATGGCATCCTGTGCGCGGCGCAATTTGGCCGCCGACACCATCTTCATCGCCTTGGTGATCTGCTGTGTACTGATCACCGAAGAGATGCGCGTGCGTACTTCTTTTAATTTTCCTGCCATGTCAGGTCAAGTATATTAAGCGTTATACTGTTTACTCAGATCTGCACCCACTTTTTCCAGAACGGCCGTAACCTCGTCGGTCAGCTGTCCGCCTTTCAATGCATCGAGTGTTGTCTTGTGATGTGTTTCGAGGTAGGTCAGGTAAGCATCTTCAAATGCTTTGATCTTCTCTACCGGAATATTGCCGAGCAGGCCTTTCGTTCCGAGGTAGATGATCGCGATCTGCTTCTCTACCGTCAGCGGTGAATACTGCTTTTGCTTCAGCACTTCCACGTTGCGCTTACCCTTGTTCAGTACGGCCATGGTAGCGGCGTCGAGGTCTGAACCGAATTTAGCGAACGCTTCCAGTTCGCGGTACTGCGCCTGGTCGAGCTTCAGTGTACCGGCAACCTTCTTCATCGACTTGATCTGCGCGTTACCACCCACACGGCTCACGGAGATACCTACGTTGATCGCAGGACGCACACCGGAGTTGAAGAGGTTGGATTCGAGGAAGATCTGTCCGTCGGTAATGGAGATCACGTTCGTCGGGATATAAGCGGATACGTCACCGGCCTGTGTCTCGATGATCGGCAGAGCGGTCAGTGAACCACCACCTTTCACCTTGCTTTTCAGGGATTCCGGCAGGTCGTTCATCTGCGCGGCGATGCCGTCGTTGTTGATGATCTTCGCTGCACGCTCCAGCAAACGGGAGTGCAGGTAGAATACGTCACCGGGATATGCCTCGCGGCCCGGAGGGCGACGGAGCAGAAGTGACACCTCACGATAAGATACCGCCTGCTTGGAAAGATCATCATAGATGATCAGTGCCGGACGTCCTGTATCGCGGAAAAATTCACCGATCGCAGCACCGGCAAAGGGTGCATAGAATTGCAGTGGAGCAGGATCAGATGCAGAAGCTGCAACAATGATCGTGTAATCCATTGCACCATGATCGGTCAATGTTTTGGCAACCTGTGCCACGGTAGAGTTTTTCTGACCGCAGGCTACATATATACAATAAACCGGTTTTCCGGCTTCAAAAAATTCACGCTGATTAATGATGGTATCGATCGCGATAGCAGTTTTACCTGTCTGACGGTCGCCGATGATCAACTCGCGCTGTCCGCGTCCGATCGGGATCATCGCATCGATCGCCTTGATACCGGTTTGCAGCGGTTCGTTCACCGGCTGACGATAAATTACCCCCGGAGCCTTACGCTCAAGTGGCATCTCATACATATCACCGCTCAACGGGCCTTTTCCATCGATCGGTTCGCCGAGTGTGTTCACCACGCGACCTACCATGCTTTCGCCTACCTTGATGGAAGCGATGCGTCCGGTGCGGCGAACGGTGTCACCTTCTTTGATGGCATCGGATGAACCCATCAATACGACACCCACGTTGTCTTCTTCGAGGTTGAGTACGATGGCACGGATGCCGTTCTCGAACATCACGAGCTCACCGGACTTAGCATTGTTGAGTCCGTAAATGCGGGCGATACCATCCCCCACCTGCAATACTGTTCCCACTTCTTCCAGTTCGGAAGTGGATTTGAAGTTGCTTAATTGCTGGCGAAGTATCGCGCTTATTTCATCAGGTTTTACGTCTACCATCTGAGTGAATTATAAATGTGATTGAATACTTTTTAAATACTGTTTACCGCCATTAAAACTTGCGGATATAATCGTTGTTATCAAATTCGTCTTTCAATATGGCCAGGCCGCGTGCGATCGAATGGTCGATCATCTTGTCTTCCCAGCGCAGCAGGTATCCGCCGATCAGCTCTGCATCCACTTCCTGTGTCAACTCCACTTTCTCCAGCCCGGCAGTTTGCTTCAGCTTCTGCACGATGGTGTTCTCCAACTCTGCAGATAATGGCTGTGCCGTAACTACGGTCACGGGGGTGATATGATTCAGCGTGTTGTATTGCTGGATGAACATGCGAATGATCTCGGGGAGATACGACTCACGGTTCTTGCGCATCAGGATATGAATGAACTGCTGCGTGATCTCGGTGATCTTTCCGCTGAACACCTTCAGCACCACTTCCATCTTCTTATCACCATGCACGATCGGGCTCTTCAGCATCAGGTAGAAGTCGCGGTTGTCGGCGATCGCCTTTTCGATCAGGCGCATGTCGGCCAGCACTGCTTCCAGCTTGCCCTGTTCCTTGGCCAGGTCAAGCACTGATTTGGCGTAGCGCGATGCTAATTTGGTTACTGACATATTCTGTATTTATCCCGTTACCGGAATCCTGATTAATTCATTTTGATCTCGTCCACCAGCTGCTTCACATAAGCTTCCTGCTCGGGCTTGTTCGCCAGTTCGCGACGCAACACTTTCTCGCTCACCTCGAGCACCATGTTACCCACGGCGTTCTTGATCTCGATCATGGCAGCCATTTTCTGGTTGTTGATGGCGCCTTTCGCTTCTTCCACGATGCGGTTGTATTCGGCATTCGCCTTTTCGCGGGCTTCGTTCACGATCAGGTCGCGGGCTTCCTTGGCTTCGCGCAGAATGCGTCCGCGTTCCTCACGGGCCTCATTCAGGATCTTTTCGTTGTCGGCCTTCATGTTGGCCATCTCATCGCGCGCCTTCTGGGCCTGTGCCAGTGCATCGGAAATGCTGTCTTCACGCTTCTTCAGCGCAGTCTTGATCGGACCAAAGGCAAATTTGTTGAGGATCCACAACAGGATCAGGAATACAAATACCGTCCAGATAAATAACCCCGGGTCCGGAGTAATGATGTCGAATGAGCCGAGTAATACCATTGTATCGTTATTTTATTGTATCGGTGATGAACCGTTTTGATAGACACTGTAAAAAGATCAGCAGCAACCAACCGTTGCCACTGATCTTTGTTCTTTTTACCCTTGCAGGAGGGCTACAACCACGGCGAAGAGAGCAACCCCTTCCACGAGCGCTGCAGCGATGATCATGTTGGTACGGATCTCGCCGAGAACTTCCGGCTGACGAGCCATAGACTCCAGAGCGCTACCACCGATACGACCTACGCCGATACCGGCACCGATAGCTGCAAGACCTGCACCGATAGCTGCGATACCTTTGATACCGCCTTCAGCTGCCTGCATGATAGTTAATAAATCCATGTTACTGTGTTTATGATAATGGTTAAAAAATACAATTAATGATGTGCCCCCTCAGCGGCATGTTCGTGATCGTGACCATGATCTTCCTGTGCCAATGCAATGAACAGTGCGCTCAACATCGTAAAGATGAACGCCTGCAGGAAAGCTACCAGCAATTCGAGGAAACTCATGAACAGCGTGAAAGGCACCGCCACCAGCGCACCGCCTAAACCACCACCCAGGTTCGCACCCGCCTGACCAAAGATGAAGATCAGACCTACGAGCGACAGGATGATGATGTGTCCGGCCGTGATGTTGGCAAAAAGTCGGATCATCAACGCCACCGGCTTGATGAAGATACCGGCAACCTCGATGGGCACCAGAATGAACTTGATCGCCAGCGGCACCCCCGGAGGATTGAACGTGTGCCCCCAGTAATGCTTGTTGGCGTGCAGATTGGTGATCAGGAAGGTCATCGCCGCCAACGCAGAGGTCACGGCAATGTTACCGGTCAGGTTCGGATTGGCGATCACCGGGATCAGTCCCAGCATATTACCGATCCAGATAAAAAAGAACACCGTGAGCAGATACGGCAGATAACGGTCCGACTTATCGCCCAGGTTCGGCTTCACCACCTCATCGCGCACGAACAGGATCAGCGGCTCCATGAAACTCTGCAGTCCCTTGGGCGCCTGTCCCTCGCGGCGTGTGTAAGCCTTAGCCACGGAAGTGAAGATGAATATCATCAGCAACGCCACCAGAATGAGGGTTGCTACGTTTTTGGTGATGGAAAGGTCAAGCGTGAAGCCGCCGTCTTCGTGCACGATCTTGCCGCTCTCATTGAAATAGAAACCTTTGTAAGTGGCCTGATGGTGGTCGGTGTGCGCTTCCTCAGCAGGCATCGCCTCGGCATGGGCAGCTCCATGCTCGGCTTCGTGTCCGCCCGCTTCCGCATGCTCCGGCGCCGCGGCTGCAGCATGGGTATCCGCGGCAGCTTCGCCATGATGGGCAGCCGGCATCTTGCTCGACATGAACACATGGAGGCCGTCGTGGATCACGATACAGGGCAGCGGGATCGTTACCTTACCCACAATATGCCACTCATGGGCATCAGCCACGTGATGCATGGCAAATTCCTTCGCGTCGTACTCCCCTTCCGCTCCGGAGGCAAACGCCTGCTGCGGAACCCCTAAAAACCATCCCAGGACGAGCGCGATGATGAACTTGGCTATTGACTTCACGACGGTATTATTTTGAAATTCGCCGCAAAGGTAAGGCTTCACCCTCAAAAAAAAGAAAAAACAACGCTGTTTTTGGCGGTTTCTGACGGATTTCACGACAATACTGCCGCCGGACTGCCGGATGCGTAAATTTGGGGCGTGGATCGCCTCTGTTTAGCCCTGTCGCTTGCCCTCCTCGGCGCCTGCTCCGGCTCTGAAAGCACACCGGAAGCACAGGCCGTGACCACCACCCCTTCAGCCCCCGATCAGCTGGAGGAGCGCTGCCGGGCGGCGGGACTCGTGAACATCGGCGAGCGGCTCCCGGAGGTGATCGTTGACCTGAAATACTCCACCACCGACAATTTCCTGGGAAAGGACGTATACGGCAGCTTCTCCACGGCCTGGCTGCAGCCGGAGGCGGCGGCGATGCTGGATAAGGCCTGGGACACCCTGCAGGCAAGGGCTCCACAGCTCACCTTTGTGATCTACGACGCCACTCGCCCCCTCAGCATTCAGGAACTGATGTGGGCCACACTCGATATGCCGCTGGAAGAAAAAGGCAAGTACCTCAGCAACCCGAAGAACGGGTCCATCCATAACTATGGCGCTGCGGTAGATATCTCGCTGGCCTATAAGGACTCGGGTAAAGCCCTCGACATGGGCACGCCCTTCGACTTCTTCGGCAGGGCGGCAGAACCGGTGCAGGAAGCAGCCTTGCTGGCCGAAGGCCTACTCACCAAGGAACAACTCAACAACCGCCTACTGCTCAGGGAGGTCATGCTGAGCGCGGGTTTCCGGCAACTGCCCACGGAATGGTGGCACTACAACGCCTGCTCCCGCGAGGAAGCCAAAGCGCGCTATACCGCCATCCCCTGAAGCGGCAATACCGTCAGATCTTGAAGCGCAGGAATCCGAAAGCCCCCGAAACGGTAGGACTCTCCTGGCCGAACCACGTCATCATGTCGCGCGTGGCGATACCGGCCTCCCAAATACCGAAATCGAACCCGATACCACCCGGAATATTATAGGCGTAACCGCCGCCGGCAGAGATACCGGCCGACAGCTTCAGGAATTTGATGAGGCGCAGCTGCGCGCCGATGCCGAGCACCGGGGTGGTGTAGTTACCGGCCACCTCATTCGTCGGGAACACAGCATCCAGGCCTACATCCAGGGTCTCCGACAACTTCACCGAACCGCCGATGCGCAATTTGGTTGGCAACTGCACGGTAAAGCTCTCTTCGCCCGAATATTCGATCAGCTGTTCATCGCCGATCAGCTGACTTACCAGATCCAGCGGATTGGTAGAAGTAAGCCCGCTGAAGGCAATGGTATCCAAAGTAAAATCATTGATGGTGAGCACATTCGCCGTATAGGTGACATTCCCGATATCCACCAGCGACACCCCGAACGTAAGCCCGTCGCGGATCTTCATGCTCAATCCCAGGTCGAAGCCATGGCCGCGGCCCACCGGCTCGAACGGACTGGTAGTAACATCGGATGGCGTTTCTCCCGGCTCAAGCTCGATGAGGTCCATGCCCAGTGCAGCCTTACCGGTGAAGTTGCCGCTTTCGGAATCCAGATCGAGATAAGCCAGGCCCAGAATGTACCTATAGCCAATACCGCCGTACAAACTGATACCCTCCTCGCTGCCGAAGATCTTTCTGCCATAGGCAAAGTTGAACTCGGTATTGACGTTCAGCGATATCTCCGTGTCCTCGAACAGCTCACCCAAACTGAGCGGCTCATAGGCGACACCGTAAAAAGTGGTGCCGTCGAAGATGACCGTATCTATATACTCTTCATAGTTATAGCCCTCCCATACAATACTGGCCGCCTGGCCTGCAAAGCGCGTATGATAGGCCATGTTGCCCTTGATGGCAAACCCGAAAGTGCCCACCTTGGGCAGTCGCAGGCTAAATCCGAACGGCATCACGTCGAGGTTCATCGTAACGCCGGCATCGAGGAACTCCTGCGCCAGCAATTGCTGCTCTTCCTGGGTAATGGAATCCTCGCTGAAGAGGATACCGCGCACATCATCCCGCACCAGTGCATCGGAGAACACCCCGTAACCCACTTCCCCCAAACCGATGGCAAACCCATAATCGGTCGCAAACCCCAGGTTCGCCGGGTTGATGCCGATGGCCTGATAGTCAGTAACAAAAGAGGTGGCCGTTCCACCGCGACCGGTGGCACCGAAAGAAGTTTCCTCTGATTGTGCGAGTGTCGCGCTGCTGATCGCCAGAGCGAGGGTCAGCATCCCCCATCTACGTGTTTGCATACCGGTGGTTTGCCCAAAAATACCAATTTACCCGTTTACCTTTTCTGGACATGGGCACCTTTTATTCCGGCGACGTGTTGGGTAAAAACCGGCAATTGTATAGTTTCGGGCACATATTTTTCCAACGAACGTTAAACACCGATCATGATAAAAACTGCTTTATTGATCCTGCTTGCATGGATAAGCATGCACACGGCCTTCGCACAGATGTCCGTAAAAGTGGAAGAGCGCGTTCACGCTATGAGCTTAGGCGAACGCACCGGATACACCATTGTGCTGAATGGCATGAGTGAAAAAGATGTAGCCAAAGCATTCAGAAGCTGGGCCGAGGACCTGCAGAAAAAAGCAGATGTGGATGAGTCAGGCAAACACGAGCTGCGCATCAGCGGTTTTACGGGCGGGCATTTCAGTGAGCAGCCGGTGAATGTGTATGTATTGTTCGAAGAAGGGAAAGAAGATATCCGCATGACCGGATTCTTTGAATGGAACGGCACCTTCATCTCCTCCGCCACCGCACCGGAGAAAACAGAGCACTGCAAACAACTCATGACGCGATTTGCCTATCGTATCGAAAAGATCAAAATAGAAGAACAACTCGCTGCTGCCGGCAAAGACCTGGAAAAACGCCAAAGCGAGCAACAGTCGCTGGAAAAGAAACAAAAACAATTGAACGACCAGATCACCGAATGCGAACAAACCATCTCCAAGGCGAAATCCGACCTCGAAGTGAACGCCACCGATCAGAAAAATAAAAAAGAAGAGATCGGGAAGCAGGAAGCGACGGTAAAAGAGATAGAGAAGAAGCTGAAGGAATATGAGGAGTGGTGAGTGGGGCTACTGTAGATCGTGCAGAACTGCGCTGATTGATATTGGAAATCTTCTGCGTTCATCTGCGGGATCTGCGGGAGAAAATTGGTTTATCCGAATATACATGCTCATAGATAGAATCGAAACAAATATTTATTACTACCGGACAGGCACGAACATCCGCTGCGGCGGAAACACACGAACACACGAACACAAACCGCATGTTAACATGAAATGATCATTTACTCAGCAAACTGCCTATTAAAAGCATAGCTCTCCCATCCATGCCCGTTAATTCAAAAAAGAACAGCATCCACAAACAATATGCTCTGCCTGTTGGGGACAAGAGCTTTACGGTGTTTGTGTATCTGGAAGACCGGTATGATTGTCGGGCGAGCATCGGACAGAAAGGCATACATATCCGTCTGAGCAGATACATGAACGAGCACGAGCGTTTCGATCAGGAGTCGCAGCTGCTCGACTGGGCCAAAAAATATATTGCGCGCCATGGCCTGCATCACAAGCCGCCGCCATTCCGTCAATATCATGACGGTGACACGCTGAAGGTCATGGGCCGTGAATTTTTGATCCGCATTCGCTACGTCCCGAATAAAAATGCCAGCAACGGTGCGCTGAAGAACGATGTGATCCATTTGCAGCTCAGCGAGGGCATGTCGCCCAAACAGGAACAGAAACACAAGACCTATCTGGTGAGCCGTTTGATCGGCAATGAATTTCAGCCGCAGATCGCCCAGCGCGTGCAACACCTGAACGACATCCACTTTCAGCGACCCATCAAAAAACTGCGCCTGCGCGACAACGTGAGCAACTGGGGCAGCTGCTCTTCCGATGGCAGCATCAACATCAGCGTGCGCCTGCTATTTGCGCCGCCCGAAGTGATCGACTACATCCTCATTCACGAACTGGCACACCTCGTGGAACACAACCACTCCGACCGCTTCTGGCGCCTCGTCGAAAAAGCCATGCCAGGCTACCGCATCGCAGAAGAATGGCTTTCCAAGTATGGCGAGCGATGCGTGTTTTAAGTGAATAGTGAG
>DAIMYJ010000017.1:34783-45399 GCA_036734545.1 Chitinophagales bacterium | reverse complement strand
AATCTTCTACAGGTTGGTCGCTCCGAGGGGGTCTTGGATCGTTCATGCATCGAAATCTTCTACAGGTTGGTCGCTCCGAGGGGGTCTTGGATCGTTCATGCATCGAAATCTTCTACAGGTTGGTCGCTCCGAGGGGGTCTTGGATCGTTCATGCATCGAAAATTATTCGAGAAATGCCACGCAATGGGATATACAATACGAATACTACACACAACGATCCGGCATTTCAGCCCCGTAGGGGCGACAGACCTGTAGAAGAAGACGGCTCATAAAAAACACATGGGCCTCCCGGCCCGGACATTGCACATGGGGATGTTGTTATGGATATGTAGTTTTACGGGATGATTACAACCATTTTGCTGGTGATCGCGGGTTTGTTTGCTGCGTTGATCGTGGTGGGGTTGTTCATTCCGCGCGCCTATTCGTTCAGCAAATCGATCGTGGTGCATGGTGATAAGAAGGCGATATTCAATACCATAGACGACCTCAGCACATGGAAAACCTGGAGTCAGTGGAGTGCGGAGCGTGATCCGGCCATTGTGATCACCTATAGTGATCACACACAGGGCGTGCACAGCTGGTTTGAATGGAAGGGTAAGAAAATGGGTGCCGGCAAACTGGAGATCACTGCCACTGAACCCTATCGGTCGATTGCAGCTTCTACTGCATTCAATAAAGGTTTATTCAAAATGGACTTCCTCTTCACCCTGGAAGAGTTGAAGGATAACACCATACTGGTAAAATGGACCGTCAGCGGAAAAACGAAACGCGGCGGCTTTGCGAAAATTCTCGGCAGAATGTTACCCAGAATGATGGGACGCGATATGGAGATCGCGATGAAGATCCTGAAGCATTATTGCGAGGGGACTTTGGGGGGGTAGGTGTGTTCGTGTGTTCATGTGTTTCCGCCGAGGCGGATTCATGTGCACGTGGGTGGGGTGGCGGACGGAGTCCGCGGGAGGTGGTGCAAAGTCGGAGACTTTGCACAGGCTTCATTCATCAATTTTCATTCTTCATTCCTCATTCCTCATTTTTCATTCCTCATCCTCCTGATGCCGGAGCTTTGGAGAGGAATCGGCTTCTGATCTGTTCGCCGATCTGTTTGAATGACTGGAAGTTGAGCGGGAATTCGAGCACTACGTGGAGGAAGCTTAAGAAATAGAGACACATGAGGCCGGTCTCATAATTGGTGTAGTAGAGTGCCACGGAGGCTATCCAGAGTGCAAAGATGGTCACCAGCCAGGGTTTGGGCACATCGTGCCATTTGATGACAGATGTTTTGGAGAACCAGTTGAGGTAGTGGTAGGTGTACGCATATGCGATGAAACGTGTGATCAGGATACCGGTGCTTGAACCGTAGATCATGCCGGCATCGGGGTTGTCGATATGCAGAAAGGACCTGAATATCTGTTCGTTCAGCGTAAAGAAGGATACATCATAAGAGCCTTTGGCGTATTCACTGATCACGTAGCCGCCGCCATCGGGAGCGATCAGAAAAAAGCTGAATGCGCATCCCAGAAATACCACAATGGACAGATAGCCGGATGTGCTTTTGCTCTTCAGCGCTCCCACCAGAATGAACGCGCCGGTGAACAGGAACACATGGATAAGTGTAGGCAGGAACATGGCGAACAGCACCTCGGTAAAAGCGTTCAACCGGATCAGGATGCCGATGACTACTGCCAGTATGCAGGCGATGAGGCGTTTGGTATTATCCTGAATGAGTACGAAGATGAGGGATATCGAGATGGCGATGAATATGAGCGCCGTTGCCGGATTCTGCGTAGTCAGGAATTGAATGAAATCGTATTGTCCGGGTTTGAGTATGATCTGCCCTGCTCCGTTGCGCACCGCCGTATGGGTGATCACATACGTGGTGATGGCCGGAATGGCGATAAGCAAAGTGATGAGTATGAGCGGCAGGTAGTCATATTTTTTGGGGCTGAAATATTTCCGCTTGTGCAGCCAGCCGATCTCGGTGAGGTAATGCAGCGGACCGAGCACCGCGTAAGAAAACAGGAACAGTTCAAAAGGGATGATGAACGCCACGATCGCCGAAAAGATCATGAGCGCGATATTCACATAATTCACCTGAGCGGTTGTCATGTAACAAAAGTACACGATAAAGGGCATCTCTAAAAATATTTCAGAGATGCCCTTTCAAATACTTTGGATGGAACTATCCTGCAGCTTCTGCTCCACCGCCGGCGGTGCTGAGCGAGGCCAGTTCGCGGTCGATCCAATATAAGCCGCGTTTATCTTCAGGGCCGAGCAGTTCGATCTTTTCGAGCACGGTGCGGAAGAGTTTCTCTTCCTCATGCTGCTCGGCTACATACCATTGCAGGAAGTTATAGGATGAATGGTCTTTTTCCTGCATGCAGAGGTCTACCAGGTTGTTGATCGCGGTGGTCACGGCCACTTCGTGTTCGAACACAGACTGGAAGAGGTCCTTGAGGTTCTTGAATTTAAGCGGCGGTTGCTTCACGTTGGGCGCGAGGGCATGGCCGCCGGCGTCGTTGATGTAATGGAACAATTTCATCATGTGCATGCGCTCCTCATCGGCATGGCCGTACAGGAACTGAGCACATCCGGGCAGTCCTTTGGAATCACACCAGGAGGCTGCAGAGAGGTAGTAATTGGAAGCATAACCTTCCATTTCCACCTGTTTATTCAATGCGGTTTCAACTTTTTTCGTCAACATACGATTCTTCAATTTTGGGTTCTGTTGCAATGATAAACACCCTGCCGGAATAGTAGTTCGGACGGCGCGGAATTTATAATCAATCTAAAGTGCCGGCTGCAGCCTTTGCTGCGAGGGCATCGTTGCCATTATCGGCAGCCTGGCCGAATTTGGGACAATCGCATCCTTTTCCGCCCTCACAAGTGGCGGAGGTGGTGATCAGAAGCAGGGCCAGTGCGCCTGTCCACAGGAGTTTTTTACTGATTTTCATAGCTTTGCGGCTCTAATTTACTGAATTCAACCCATCCCGGGTATCAACGGTTCCTTTTTAACGATTATTACCTTGGCCGCATCATCGCTGAATATTCTGATCGCACCACTTGACTGGGGTCTTGGGCATGCCACGCGCAGCATACCCATCATCCGGGCCTGTGTGGAGCGGGGGCACCGGGTGGTGATCGCCTCTTCCGGGCGTTCGCTGGCCTTGCTGCAACAGGAGTTTCCGCAGCTCACCTGTGTGGATGTGCCGGCCTATGATATCCAGTATCAGGAAAAGGGCAGCTTCATCATCAAGATCATTGCGCAGCTGGGCAAGATATTTACCGGTATCCGCAGGGAGCACCGACAGGCGAAGGAGCTGGTCAAGACCTACAATATCGACCTCATCATTTCCGACAACCGCTACGGATTCTATCACCGGGACATTCCCTCGGTGATCATCACGCACCAGATGATGGTCAAGATCCCGCAGTTCAAATTAGCCGAGCCCTTCGTATATCTGTGGCTACAACTGCAGCACAGTCGCTTCGATCATATCTGGATACCGGATGTGGAAGGATCTGTGAATGTTTCCGGCGACCTGTCGCATGCGTATCCGCTGCTCAGGCGTGCCCGTTACATCGGCATACTCACGCGTTTTCACAGACCGGAGCAGCTGCCTTCTACCAATGGCGAGGTGCTGGCGATCATCTCGGGTCCCGAACCGCAGCGCACGCTGTTTGAGCAGATACTGCTGGAACAGGCGAAACCGCTGGATCGCACATTCACGATCATCCGCGGCATATCGGAAAAGCATACCGACGAGCAGGTGGCGCCCAATATTCGCATGATCAGTCACCTGACCGCAGACGCTTTATATCAGCTTATCCTGAAAAGCGATGTGATCATATCCCGGGGCGGATATAGCACCCTGATGGATCTTGCCGTACTGAACAAGCGCTGCATATTTGTGCCTACACCCGGACAAACCGAGCAGGAATATTTGGTTAAGGAGCTGGGTAAAAAACAACTGGTGGTAGCCGGCACACAACATACATTCCAATTGGCCGAGGCTCTGCGTGCTGTAGAGGCCACGAAAGGTTTTCATGTAGATTCTGATGAACGCGCATTCATCGAAGTGCTCGATGGATTACTGCGCAGTTGCGAGCGATCATAGATGCAAATATTCCGACTCCACCCTGTTGCCAAAAAAAGCGGTGGCATGTGCATTAAAGGAAGCCGTATCATCCGTTGTATAAAATTTGCGCGTACCCTGCTTACTGCACATGGCATCCATTTCGGGGTGGCGGAACAGATAATCGGCGAGGCTGGCGGCCACGATCTCTCCCTGTGAAATGATCTTTACATCTTCGCCGGCGAATTGCCGGATCTTATCCATTAGCAGCGGATAGTGTGTGCATCCCAGCAGTATGGTGTCCATATCCGGCGCCTGTGCGCGGAGGTTGCGGACATGTTGTTGCACAAAATAATCGGCGCCCGGTCTGTCGTACTCATTATTCTCGATCAGCGGCACCCACATAGGGCATGCCTCCTGATGCACACGCAGTTGCGGCCAGGCTTTTTCGATCTCGATGATATAACTCTGTGACTGAACAGTGCCCACGGTAGCGAACACACCTACCGAACCCGTTTGTGTCATGGAGCCGATCACTTCTGCCGTGGGTCGGATCACGCCGAGCACCCTTCTGTTCGGGTCGATGCGGGGGAGGTCGTTCTGTTGAATGGTGCGCAGTGCTTTTGCCGATGCTGTATTGCAGGCCAGGATAACAAGCGGGCACCCCATATCGAACAGGTGCTGCACACATTCCAGCGTATAATCATATACGGTCTCATAGCTTCTGTTGCCATAGGGTGCGCGTGCATTATCGCCGAGGTAGATAAAATCATACTGCGGCAATACACGCACAAATTCGCGGAGAACGGTGAGACCGCCATATCCGGAATCAAACACGCCGATGGGAAACGCAGATGCCATGGTGTAAAATTAGGGAATCGGCAACAAGCGAAAGGGATGACAGGAGCAGGGATCATCCGGCTCACGAACATGCGGATGTGTGCAGGCAGCCACCCTGAGCACAGTGCCGTTAAAAAAAATTGCCCGATCCATGACCGGGCAATAATTCCTTTTTCCGCGCAGCGGGCATTACTGGATACCCATCTTCTTCTTTACGAGCGGTAAAATATCGATCGCATCGGCGCCTACATACAGCATAGCCGACCCATCGAGCACGGTGGTGAACTTGCCTTCATCGCCCACCTGTTTGATCTTCGCTTTCACGTTCTCGAGGATAGGGCTGTAGAGTTCTTCTTTCTTGGCTTCGAGTTTGTCGTTCGACTCTTTCTCGAAATCGCTGATGCGTATCTGCAGGTTGCCGAGGTCGGTTTCTACGGATTCGCGTTTCACTTCGCTCCATGTAGCGGCATTATTCTGATAGTCGCCCAGCTTCTGCTGATATTCCATCACGTAAGCGGCATAGATCTTCTGCATTTCTTCCGCGAACTGATTGAGCACTGAATCCGCCTTTTTCACTTCGGGCATCTGGATGAGCAGTTCATTGGTATTGAGGTAGCCGATCTTTTGAGCGTTCACCTGCATTGCGGCCATGCAGATCATGGCAAACAGGAACATGCGTCTGGTCTTCATCATTGTATTTACTTGTGTGTTGATTAATTCGATTTTGTAGTCGGTGTAAAGCCGAGCTTCTTAATGATCTCATCGCTCTTGTCATTCTCGGGATTCGCCCAGAGGATGGTGGTGGAGCTGGATTTATCAAAGATAAAATCATATCCGCGTTCGCGGGCATATTTTTCGATGGCCTCATACACCTTGTCCTGAATAGGCTTGATGAGTTCCTGGCGTTTCTGGAACAGTTCGCCTTCGAAGCCGAATTTCGCTTTCTGGAAATCCTTGATGGCCTTTTCTTTCGCTTCTATCTCTGCGATGCGTGTTTTCTTTTGTTCCTCGGTGAGCAGGTACTGTTCATTCTGGAAGGCGCGATAGAGGTCGTCCACTTCCTTTTGTTTCTTGTCCACTTCTGCACGCCATTCCTGCGTGACCTTGTCGATCTGATCCTGTGCTTTTTTGTAGTCCGGGATGTTATCGAGGATGTAATCGGTATTCACATAGGCAAAGCGCTGTGCTTCTGCGGAGAATACGGCTCCCATGATAATGGCAGCGATGAGCAACATTTTCTTCATATACAGCTATTTTTTTTATTCAGGTTCGAAGCCCAGCACCACCGTGAATTTTCCGTTACGGGTGAGGTAATCGAAGAATCCGTCGGCCTGCTGCAGGTCTCCAGGTACCAGATCGTCAAAACGTATGCCATAATCTACACCGAGGAGGCCGAACATCGGCAGCCAGGCCCTGACACCCAAGCCCACCGTGCGTTTGATATCCAACGGATTGTAGGATTCGATGTCGGGATACAGGTTTCCGCCCTCTGCGAAGGTGAGCGCATAGATATTGGCCGACTGTGAGCGCACGATCGGGTAGCGCAGTTCCAGCGTATACTTATTGAAGATCGCCTCGTTGCGGGCGGTAGTGCTGTTGGTTTGCGGGAACACGTCGTAACCGCGCATGGAGATGATATCGGTACCAACGAAGGTGTTATTGAAACCACCCGACAGACCGTCGCCACCCAGCTGGAAGCGTTCGAACGGCGGGATACCCACTTCGCTGTTATAGTAACCGAGCCAGCCGAATTTCACGGCTGTGCGGAGTACGAACTTACCTACAACAGGCGTGTACCAATCGGCGTTGAAGCGTATCTTATAATATTCAATGAATTTGAATTTCTCTTCCGTATCGAGCTCTCCGTAATTCTTGTTATTGAACATGGAGTACGGCGGTGTGAGCTGGAGTGAGAGCAGGATATTGCTACCGGAGCGCGGGAACTGCGGATCGTCGAGTGAGTTACGCGACAATGTTTCCTTGATGCTGAAGTTATTATAGTTACCGTTGGTGGCAATGAAGAACGGATAATCGCGCAGGTTATAGTTAAAGAAGCTCACGGAGCTGAGCAGGGTGAAATAGTCATCGGGCCATTTCAAACGGATACCGTAACCCACTGAAGCACCATTGGCCACGAAGCGTCCTTCCAGTGTATCGAAGGAGGTAAGCGGAATATTGTAACCGAGCTGGGTGCGTGTGAGACTCACGGAGAAAGAGTTCGGTTTCTTACCCATGAACCAGGGTTCCACGAAACCGATATTGAATGCCTGATAAAGTCGACCGGTGGTATTCACGCGGAAAGACAATTTTTGTCCGTCGCCCATCGGCACCGGTTGCCATCCTTCTTTCTTGAACATTTGTTTGGTGCTCCAGTTGTTGAGCACGATACCCACGGTAGCGAGTACGCCGAATCCCTGTCCGCCGTAACCGGCCGATAATTCCAGCTGGTCAGAAGGTTTTTCTACCACGGTATATTCTATATCCACCGTTCCGGATTCGGGGTGCGGGATTGGATTGATACCGATCTGTTCGGCATCGAACAGGCCGAGTGCGATGATCTCCCGCTGAGAGCGGATGACCTGTGAGCGATTGAATTTCTGTCCGGGATACGTACGCAATTCACGGCGGATCACATGTTCGCTGGTTTTGGTGTTACCGCTGATCATGATCTTGTCGATGATCGCCTGGGGCCCTTCGGTGATGCGTATCTCGAGGTCGATGCTGTCGTCCTGTGCCCAGATCTCCACCGGTGTGATGCGGAAGAACAGGTATCCGTCATCCATGTACAATGAAGTGATATCGGGGCGTGTGAGGTCGAAGGATATGCGTTGTTCGAGATAACCCTGATCGTAAATATCACCCTTGTTGATGTTCAGGATGGAGTCGAGTTTACCGGAAGAATATTTTGTATTTCCTTTCCAGGTGATGTTGCGGAAATAATATTTATTGCCCTCATCGATGGTATACACCAGTGCAATACCGCGGTCGCTCACGGGGTATACAGAATCCAGGCGCATTTGCGCATCGCGGTAGCCCATGGATTTGTAATAGGTGACCACATTTTGCGCATCGGCACGTGCTTTATCCTCATCGAATTTCGACTGATTGAAAATGCGTATCTGTGCGCGTTCGGAAACGAAATCCAGGATATTGTTCACGCTCACTGAGGATAGTATATTGACCACACCGGAGGGGGAGAAATCTTCTTTTGTGATCGGATCTTCCGGGTTGTTGTAGAACGGCTTGATGCTGGTGCGCACGCGCGTATCCTTCATCTGTTTGTAGATGAGGCGGTCGCCCACTTCGCTGTTGCCATCGAGGATGATCTGGTCGATCTTCACCTTGGGTCCTTTGGTAACATCGATGTATACCACCACGCTGTTCATACGTGCGGTATCCGGTTTACCGTATACATCCACCTGCGCATTGAGGTAACCTTTCTCGGCGAAATATTCCTTTACGGTATTGAAGATGTGCACTTTGGTATAATCGGCGTAAGGCGTTACGTTACCGATGATATCAAGGAGCGGACGAAGGTCTTCATCCTGTGATTTGGTCGTTCCCGTGAAGGCGAACATGCTGATCTTCGGCAATTCGGTAACCTGCACCACGACCCATATCTGGTCGCCCAGTGTTTTGTCGATATAGATCTGCACATCGGAGAAGAGACGCATCTTCCACAGGCTTTTGATCGCGAGTGCAAAGTCTTCTCCCGGCACGGTAAGCTGCAGGCCGGGGGTAAGGCCGGTGCGCACGATAAGACTGTTGAGGTCCAGGTTGGGAGAGGTAACGCCACGGATCTCCGTAGCGGCGATAGTATATTTTCTGGGGTTGCCGTAATCGACGCTATTGGAATCGGCGCCAAATTGTTGAGCCTGTACCGCACCAGAAAGCAACAGCATCACTCCACACCATAATAAGCTGAACAGCGTTCTCTTCATTTCACTTGTATTTGTTCTGTTGTTTTCCCGAAGCGTCGTTCGCGGTTTTGATAGTCAACAATAGCCTGCACCAATGCCTCGCGGTCGAAATCGGGCCACAGGGTATCGGTGAAGTAGTATTCTGTATAGGCGGATTGCCACAGCAAAAAGTTACTGAGCCGGAATTCTCCCGATGTGCGGATGAGCAGTTCGGGGTCAGGGATGCCGGCGGTATTGAGGTGTGCGGCGATGGTGGCATCGGTGATCGCTGCAGCCTGCAATTCGCCTGCTGCTACCTTTTGTGCGATCTGCTGCACAGCGTTGGTGATCTCCCAGCGTCCGCTGTAGCTGAGTGCCAGGATCAGGTTAAGTCCGGTGTTGCCGGCGGTGATGCGTTTGGATTCCTCGAGCTCATCTACACAGGCTTTCGGCAGTGAGTGGCCGTCGCCGATCATGCCGATGCGCACGTTGTTGCGGTTGAGGTCCGGGGTTTCGCGGCGGATGGTACGCACGAGCAGTTCCATGAGGGCATTCACTTCTTCCTCGGGACGGTTCCAGTTCTCTGTGCTGAAGGCGTAGAGGGTGAGGTATTGCACACCCAGCTCTGAGCAGGCCTCCACTACCCTTCTCACGGCTTCCACACCGGCCTGGTGGCCATAGATACGGGCCTTGCCTTTCATCTTAGCCCAACGACCATTGCCATCCATAATGATGGCGATATGCTTAGGTATCGTATTCAGGTCGGGTGCCGCAGACATAGTGGGGTGCAAAGTTATCAAAATTTGTTGCCCCACTTGCCCGGTGTCGGGCATCTCAGGTCCACGATGGTATAGGAGAGGAATATGCCGGAATAGAGGTATTTGTCACGATGTTCGCTGTCGCCGCGCTGACGGTCGGGCTCCCCGAGCGGGAGGAGGTCAATTGCGGTGCTGCGGTCGGCCAAAGCCACGGCCAGAGCGCCATCTGCGCCGCTGGCGAGAATGGAGGGATCGACGTAAACGGTGCTGACATCGTCGAAGTAGTCGGTGAACATCCAATGCCAGTTCCATTCGAGTCCGGCCGTGAGGTTCTTATTGAGGGCGAACTTGAAGCCGCCGCCCATAGGGATGTTCAGCTGCACACGCTGATATTTCTCGTTGCCGGTAAGTTCCGGGAACTGCTGTCCTTCGGTGCCCAGGGGCTGGAGGTCTACCCACTCGTCGTTGTAGTACGCCTCCGGGTTGAAATAGCTCACGGCCATGCCGATGAACACATAGGGGGTGAACCAAAACTTCGGTTTTTCGCGCTCCAGGGGGAGGAAGTTGAAGTCGATGCGTCCCGAAAGGTCGTAAACCGTGGTGCGGTAGCTGAGGTTGCGCCGCAGCTGGTATACGTTGTTGGAAAGGCTGTCGTAGCCGGAGGTTTGACCGCCGCTGAGGCCGATATAGTAGCCAATGCGGGGGTTCGGGTTATAGCGGAAGAACACGCCGGCTCCCGGTTCGAACAGCTGCAGGTTGGAGGTGGAACTGTTGATGTCGCCAAAAGAATGCGTCAGGCCGCCCCAGGCGCCGAATTCGACCTCCTGAGCGTGCACGGCGGATGGGGACAAGGTTAGGCATCCGGCCAGGGATAATGCACTGATGATAAAGAGCCGCATCTATGGGACTGCAAAGTTAGGGTAAAAGGGGTTAACGACGGTATCCTTAGATTATTGTGTTTGGTGGCCGGTCGGAGACCGGTGGAGGGGGTGCAAAGTCAGAGACTTTGCACATTTCGTTTGAGGCAAAGTCAGAGACTTTGCACA
>DAIMYJ010000017.1:27690-34683 GCA_036734545.1 Chitinophagales bacterium | reverse complement strand
GCAAAGTCAGAGACTTTGCACATTTCGTTTGAGGCAAAGTCAGAGACTTTGCACATTTCGTTTGAGGCAAGGTCAGAGACTTTGCACATTTCGTTTGAGGCAAAGTCAGAGTCTTTGCGCAGGGTTGGGTCAATTGCGCTGGTCGAGGCCGAGGGAGAGTTTGTTGCGGAGGGTGTCGAGGAAGTGTTGTTCGTTGGGGCGGATGAGGGTTACGGTGAAATTCTCCTTGCGGACGGCCAGCTGGATGGAGGCGTCTACGGATTCGTAGCGGCTGTCGAGGGTAACGAGGAAATGGTCGGAGCGTCCTTCGATCTCGAAGCTGATGACGGAGTTGTCGCTCACCACGATGGGGCGGATATTGAGGTTATGGGGTGCCACGGGGGTGATGACGAAGTTCTCGGAGCTGGGGAAGATGATGGGGCCTCCGCAGCTCAGGGAATATCCGGTGGAGCCGGTGGGGGTGGAAACGATGAGTCCGTCGGCCCAGTAGCTCATTAAGAATTCGCCATTGATATAGGTGTGGATCACGATCATGGCAGAGCTGTCCTTCTTATGAATGGTGAATTCATTGAGGGCGAAGGGTGAGCCGTCGAAGAGATCGGGATAATTTGAATCCAGATGGATGAGGGTGCGTTCATCGCGGGTAACCGCGCCTTTTTCGAGGGCATCTATGGTGCTCACGATCTCGTCCTTACCCACGTTGGCCAGAAAGCCGAGGCGACCGATGTTGATCCCTACGATAGGTATATTCGTATCGCGCACCAGGGTAATGGTGTCGAGCAGGGTGCCGTCGCCGCCTACACTGAACATGTAATCCAGACGGCTGATCAGTTCCTTGTTCTTTTCGTTGAACGTTTCGGGCTGGCCGGTGAACTGGATATTATTGATGAGGTGCGGGTAGTAGGATTCATGAATATAGTATTCGATGCCACGGGCATGCAGTTCATCAAACATTTTCTGCACGTAGGGCAGTGTATCTTTTTTGATGAGCCGGCCGTAGATCGCTATGCGCATGATCAGATATTAAGGAAGTTCATCAGTGCATCGTAGCGGTCTTTGAGCATGTCGCTCAGATCGCTTTCCTGGAAGAAGGCATGTACATGATATTCGTAGCGTTCGAAAGTGGCCACGATGTGTTTCACTTCAGTGGTATCCACTTTCATGGTAATGGTATGTTTACCGGTATCCGGATCCTGATTGAAATACAGGTTCAGGATATGGGCGTCGTTGCTTTCCACCATGCGGGCGATATCGCTCAGGACGTAATCGGTCTTTTGATTCAGTTCGAGGATGATGACGCCGCCGGGTTCGCTGATGCCGGTCATTTTAGCGAAATTGAACAACAGGCTCTGCAGGGTAATGAGACCGAGGTAGTTCTCTTCGGCATCGATCACCGGTATGACGGTGGACTTCAGGGTTGCCGCCACGCGCAGCACTTCATAGATATGCTCGGATTCCTTTACAAAAGGTTTGTAGAGGTTGCGGAGAAATTTGCCGAGTTGTTCGTTGGTGTTATTGAAATCGAGGATGTCTTCCTCGCTCACCAGCCCGATATATTTTTTCTGATCCACGAGCGGGAGGTGAGAGAGTTTGAACTCGTACATCCACTCGATCGCCTTCGTGCCTGTGTCCTTGACTTTCAGGGGCGGTATGTTTTCCGATATGAGGTCTTTTGCCAGCACGTTTATTTCAGTTCCTTGAGGAAGCTATCCAGATAACGATTAAACTCCTCCGGTTGTTCCATCATAGGGGCATGTCCGCACTGATCGATGAATAAAAGTGTAGAATTCGGGATCAGCTTATGGAATTCCTCTCCTACGAAGGGCGGGGTTATGGTATCGTTCTTACCCCATATCAGCAAAGTTGGTGCCGTGATCTTGCTTACTTCCTCGGCGAGGTTCTGGCGGATGGCACTTTTTGCTGTTGCGAGGACGCGGATCACCTTGTTACGGTCGTTCACAATGTCGAACAGCTCGTCTACCAGCTCTTTGGATGCGTGTTTCGGGTCGTAGAACGTCAGTTCGGCCTTGCGCTTGATATAATCGTAGTCACCGCGTTTCGGGTAGCTGTCGCCCATGGCGCTTTCGAAGAGGCCTGAAGAACCGGTGAGCACTACGCCCTTTACCCGTTCAAGATTCCTGAGGGTGTAGATGAGAGCAATATGACCGCCCAAAGAATTCCCCAGTACGATCACCTTGTCATACCCTTTGTATGCTACGAAGCGTTCCACATAGTCGACATACCCGCTCACTGTCGTTTCTTCCAGCGGAAGGTCGTACAGGGGCAGGATGGGGATGACCACCTTATGGGTGGCGCGGAAATGCTCGAGAATATCATAAAAGTTACTCAGGGCGCCGAAAAGGCCGTGCAGGAGCATCAGCACATCACCTTCTCCTTCTTCTACATACTTAAATCCGTTTTCTTCTCTGACTGCGTGCGTCATACCAGGTATTGAGTGCGTTACAAAAATAGCATTTCCTGTGAGTTATGCTAAAGCAGGGTTTTGAGCCAGTTCTGCAGCATGCGCAGGCCGTCGGGGGTTCCAATGGATTCGGGGTGGAACTGGACGCCGCTCATGCTGAAGCGGGTATGGCGCAGGGCCATCGGTTCGTTTCCCTGCAGGGTATGGGCTGTGATCTCCAGGGATTCCGGGATATCGGCAATGTTCAGCGAATGGTAGCGCATCACGGCGCAGGGGTCCGGCACGCCGCTGAATATGCCTGTGCCTGTATGGGTGATGTCGGAAGTTTTGCCATGTACGGGCACCGGACTGTGCACCAGCCGTGCGCCGCTCCATATGCCTATGGCCTGATAGCCGAGGCAGATGCCCAGGATGGGCAGTTCGGCATGGAAGGTGTCGACCACCTCCATCAGGATGCCGGCTTCGGCGGGTTTCCCCGGTCCGGGTGATAGCACAATGCCTTGCACCCCCAGTTTGCGGATACCCTCTATGGTGATGGCATCATTCCGGTAAACCAGCACTTCTGCCCCCGACACGGTCAGGTGATCGGCGAGGTTCCAGGTGAAGGAATCGTAATTATCGAGCAACAGCAACCTCATGAGGCGGGATCGGTATGCTGCTCCCGCACCCCTTCGAACCAGGTGTCGAGCGAATCGAAGGCGTCACGCATGGGGGGTATCACCTTGCCCAGCAGTTCAAAGGTGTCAGGCGCCAGGCCGTGGATATGCTCATAGGTGACCGATTCTGCCTTCAACTCCTCGGAGAACAACTGCATATTGTTGAGATAGAACAGTATGGTGGAAAAAAGCAGGGTCCAGACCAGTCCCCATACCAGGGCGCCGGCCATTTGATTGATAAAATGCAGTTTGATCAACTTGAAAACCCCTTCCATGGCCTGTTCCAGGAGGCGGAACAGGAGGTAAAGCCCGATGAACACGGCTATAAAAGCAATGAGCGGTAGGTATTTTCCGGAGACATTGAACCACTTATCGATATACACCGCTGCCAGCTCGCTGAACCGTATGGCAGCCAGGAGGCCGATGATAAGGGCCAGCAGGGAAACGATGGAATGGATGATCCCCTTCCGATAGCCATGTATGAGGGCCATGAGCAGGATCAACGCATAAATGATATCTAGTGCCAATGGTAGGATTTTTCAAATGGCAGCCCTCAGGCGCCGAGGATCTCTTTTACCACGGCTGCGATCTTGTCGCCATCCGTCTTTCCGGCCAGGCGCTTGGTGGCCGTGCCCATAACGCGACCCATATCCTTCATGCCGGAAGCGCCCAGTTCGGCAACGATGGCTGTTACGGCGGTGCGCAGTTCTTCCGGCGACATCGGCTGGGGCAGAAAGCCAGCGATCACGTCCATCTCTTCTTTCTCGGCGGTGGCCAGGTCCGGACGGTTCTGCTGGCTATAGGTGGCATAGCTTTCCTCGCGCTGCTTCATCATCTTTTGCAGCACCTGCAGTTCTTTGGCTTCCGACAGGGTTTCTTCTGCGCCTTTTTCTGTTTTGGCGAGCAGCAGTGCTGATTTGATACCGCGGAGGGCACGCAAGCGGGCTTCCTGTTTATTCTTCATGGCATCCTTGATGCCTTCATTTACCTGATCGAAGATGGACATAGTTGTGATTTGATGGTGTAAAGATAGGGGTTGTGTGTTCATGTGTTTCCGCCGCGGCGGATTCGTGTGTTCATGTGTTCATGTGCGCGTGGGTGGGGTGGCGGACGGAGTCCGCGTGAGGTGGTGCAAAGTCAGAGACTTTGCACATGCTCCGGAGTTAATTTATACTTGTTCTCATTCTTCATCTCTCATACTTCATCCTTCCTGCTTAATTTCCTGCTATCACTTTGTGATAGTATTGTACATATTGCGGGAGGATGTTCTCGAGTGAAAAAGCCTGGGCCTGTTTGAAGGCGTTGGCGCGGAATTGTTGGAGACGACTTTCGTCGGAGAGGATATGGATGGCGTTTTTAGCCATATCATCCACATCGCCCACATTGCTCATATATCCTGTTACGCCATTGATGTTGATCTCGGGAATACCACCGGTATTCGTGGAGATCACGGGCACTTCACATGCCATGGCTTCCAGTGCGGCGAGGCCGAAGCTTTCGGTCTCCGATGGCAGGATGAACAAGTCTGCGATGGCAAGCAATTCTTCTACCGCCTCCTGTTTACCGAGGAAATAGACATCGTCTTCCATGCACACCTGTCGGGTGAGCTTCTCTACATTCTGGCGCTCAGGTCCATCACCCACGAGCAATAATTTGGAGGGCACTGCTTCTTTGATCTGACAGAATACTTTCACTACGTCTTCCACGCGCTTCACCTTTCTAAAGTTGGAAGTATGCACCACGATCTTCTCTCCATTCTTCGCGATCACTTTGCGGAAGTGTTCCTTGTTCAATTTTTTGAATCGCGTAAAATCGATGAAGTTCGGTATGACCTCTATCTCTTTCTGAATATCAAAATTGGCATACGTATCTTTTCTGAGGCTGTCGGAGACACTGGTAATGCCATCGCTTTGATTAATGCTGAAGGTCACTACGGGAATGAACGTTTCATCTTTTCCCACCAATGTGATATCCGTACCATGCAATGTGGTGATGAAGGGCAGGTGGTAATTCTTTTCCTTGAGTATCTGCTTGGCCAGGTAGGCGGCAGAGGCATGCGGAATGGCGTAGTGCACGTGCAGCAGGTCCAGTTTCTCATTCAAAGCCACATCCACGATCTTGCTGCTCAGTGCGATCTCATAGGGTGGATATTCAAACAAGGGGTAGTTGGTGAAATTCACTTCATGGAAAAAAATATTCTCATGGAAGGAGTCCAGCCGGAACGGCTGCTTATAGGTGATAAAGTGCACGGTGTGACCTATATCCGCCAGCGCTTTTCCCAGTTCTGTGGCAATAACGCCACTTCCTCCGTAGGTTGGGTAACAAACGATCCCGATCTTCATGTGGTGAAGGTAATGCGTTTTCACAATGCATGAAACGGAGGAAAAGTTCAGACCGCCGATCGCGGTTGATGTGTCAGTCGGAAGCCGGACTGCCCACTACCCTGCTGGAGAGGACGGCCTCATACACCACGTCCATGATCTTGTTGCGGATACCTTCCGTGCTCAGTTTATTCGGTTCCGCCTTGGGCTGTACGCGGTTGGAGAGGAAGATATACAGCAGGTCGTATTCCGGATCTGCCCATACGCAAATACCGGTGAATCCCTGATGGCCATAGGTTGCTGCGGATGCGTAGCCGCTGCAGGGTGATGCGCCGTTCATCTCCGGTTTATCAAAACCAAGCCCCCTGCGCGACACCGAACTTTGTTTTTTGGTCCACAGATCCACTGTCTCGGCACTCACATACTGCACGCCGCCATAGGAGCCGCCATTGAGGAGCATCTGATAGATGATGGCCAGATCTTCGGCGTTGGAGAACAAGCCGGCATGGCCTTCCACTCCACCCATCATCGCCGCCCCCATATCATGCACATAGCCCTGTACGGTTTGATAACGATAGTAATTATCATTCTCCGTGGGGACGATACGCTCTTTTGGGAATTGCTGCAGCGGATTAAAACAGGTAGTCTCCATACCCAGCGATCGATAGAATTGCTGATAGAGATACACATCCAGCGGCAAACCTGAAATACGTTCAGCGATGCGTTTACCGATGTACATACTCAGGTCGCTGTATACATATTTATTTTTTTCCTTGAGTCCTATGTTCTGAATGATATGCCATACCGAATCGCGATAATCGTCGCGCATATAAATACCATCTGCCACCAGCGTGGTGAATCCGGGGATGCGCGTCTGGCTGTAGTAGAGCGGATTGAGTGTACCGTCGGTGTTCAGCGTGCGCTTATAGAACGGCACCCACGCCGGCAATCCGGATTGATGGGTGAGAATGTCCTGTATCTTCAGGTCGGCGATGCTGGTGCCTTCCGTTTCCGGCAGATAATCAACGACTTTTTTCTGCAGATTGAGCATTCCCTGATCGTGCAGATCCATCAGCACCATAGTGGTAGCGGTGGTTTTGGTCACACTGGCCAGATCGTAGATGCTGGTCAGGTCCACTTTATTCTTGCCGTCGTATTTAAAACTGCCGAATGCTTTATCGTAGATGACCATACCATCTTTAGCGACCAGCACCTGGCAGCCGGGAGCAGCCTGTACTTTGATGCATGCGGATGCAAGACTGTCGATGAGTGCGAGTTTGGCGGACCGGATGCCCAACTCTTCAGGGATGGTATATTTCAGTCGGTGCAGCGAGCCTGTTTCCACCCCGCTGTTCACCCTGAACTTTCCTGCTCCTACCGGCAGTCGCCCGTCAAACCCAATGGCGCCAAACAAAGCCATGGCTGTTGCTTGCTGTGTATAGGCATCATCATCGTAGGACACGACATGATATTGCGCCGTATTGAATTTATCGATGGCATAAGGTGTACCAAAGAGACATACCACCGTTTTGGTGACCAGCGATAATTTCCATACCAGATTCTCTGTGTTGGAAGTGATCCCAAAGTTGGATGA
>DAIMYJ010000017.1:14559-27590 GCA_036734545.1 Chitinophagales bacterium | reverse complement strand
GCTTTCAGGATGCGGCGCACACTTTCATCGATGCGTGATTCCGGGATGCGACCGGAGGCTACGGCTTTTTTTATGGCATCAAAAGCCACGGGCACATTCTCGCTGAAGAGCAGCACATCGTTACCGGCCAGGAAAGCGCGCACTTCGAGTTCACCGGGATCGGAGCTGGTGCTGGCGCCTTTCATATTGAGGGCGTCTGAAAATATCAGTCCGCGATAATTCAGTGTGTTGCGCACCAGTTCAACGCCGACATTCGGCGACAGGCTGGTGGGTGTTTTTCCGGAACTGTCGAGTGCAGGAACGAACAGGTGGGCCAGCATGATGGAACCCAATCCTTCATTCATCAATATTTTAAATGGAAAGAATTCGAGGGTATCGAGGTGCGCATAGGAATGATTGATCACCGGCAGAGCGTGGTGGCTGTCGGTCTCCACATCCCCATGACCGGGAAAGTGTTTACCGCAGGCAATGACGCCATTGTCCTGCAGGGCGTTCATATACATGAGGCCTTTCAGCGCCACATTGTACTTATCCTCTCCGAACGCGCGGTCGCCGATCACCGGGTTCTTGGGATTATTATTGATATCTACCACCGGCGAAAAGCTCACATGCACGCCCAGCCGTTTCAGTTGCCCGGCGATGATGCTTCCGGCCTGATACACCAGTGAATCGTTGGTCATGGCGCCCCAGGTGAGCTGACGCTGAAACGCGATCACGCTATCGAGGCGCATGGCCGGCCCCCATTCGGCGTCCATGCCGATCAGCAGGGGCACCGGGGACAGTTTTTGGTAGGCATTGGTGAGCTTGGCCTGGCGCACAGGGCCGCCCTGCATAAAGATGAGTCCGCCGATCTGATATTTGGTGATCAGGTTCTCAATATTCTTGACGTGCGTAGCGTCTTTATTGGAGTACGCCGCCACCATGAACAGTTGTCCGATCTTCTGGTCGAGGGTCATCACCTGCATGAGGGAGTCTACCCAGGGGTAGTTCTTATCGAAGAAGGGCACGGTCTCCTTTTCCGGTTTCACGGGTATGACCGGTTGCTTGGCAGCGGAGGCCAGGCCGAGGGTCAGGAGGAATATGATGAGTAGGCGTAGGTACACGATTCTAGTCCGGAGTATGCCGGTAGTGCAAATTTAGGCAAACCGATATGCGTATGAACGGAAATTATGCCGCCGGTGTTGTGTCTGCACCAATAAATAGGACACTCTTGCAGGAGGGCCACGGCTAAAACCGTACATTTGCACCCCTGACCGTATGACATTGATGCTGAGTGGGTCAGCCGAACACTGAACATGGGAGATATCATCCATCTTTTACCCGATTCCATTGCCAATCAGATCGCTGCGGGCGAGGTCATTCAACGCCCGGCCTCAGCCGTAAAGGAGCTGATGGAGAACGCCGTGGATGCCGGCGCCACCGAGATCAAGGTTGTGATCAAGGAGGCCGGCAAGATGCTGATACAGGTGATCGACAACGGCAAGGGCATGAGTTTTACCGATGCGCGGATGTGTTTCGAGCGCCACGCCACGAGTAAGATCCGCTCGGCCGAGGATATCTTCGCCATCCGCACCAAAGGGTTCCGGGGCGAGGCCATGGCCAGTATCGCTTCCATCGCACAGGTGGAAATGAAAACGCGACTGCACGATCAGGAAATAGGGACCCGCATTGTGATGGAGGGTTTTGAGCTGAAGGCGCACGAGCAAACCCAATGTGCCGCCGGCACCAATATCCTCGTCAAGAATCTCTTCTATAATGTACCCGCCCGCCGCAATTTCTTAAAATCCAACACCGTAGAGCTCAAACATATCATTGATGAGTTTGAGCGTGTGGCGCTGGCCCATGAAGATATTTTCTTCTCACTCACCCATAACGGCGTTGAGCTGTTCCATTTGAAAGCCGGCAATTTACGCCAGCGCATCATCCATTTATTCGGTGCGAGTTATAATGAGAAGCTGGTGCCGGTTTCGGAAAATACTTCTGTGACCAACATCCGCGGATTCATCGGCAAACCCGATGCTTCGAAAAAAACGAAGGGTGAGCAATTCTTTTTTGTGAACAATCGTTTCATCCGCAGTCCGTATTTACATCATGCGGTCATGAGTGTGTACACTGAACTGATACCTGAGGGGAGTTACCCGTTGTATGCCTTGTTCATCGATATCGATCCGTCGCGTATCGACGTGAACGTGCATCCCACCAAGCAGGAGATCAAGTTCGAGGATGAGCGTATCATTTATACCTTCATTCAAGCCGGTGTGCGTCACGCGCTGGCGCAATACAGCATTACGCCTACGCTGGATTTCGACCAGGACAACACCTTTGCGAATCTGCCCAGCTTCTATAAAAAGCCCGAGGCGCCGGTGGTCACTTTCAAGACGGTGGAGAGCCGCATGAATGACATTCCCCAGCGGGAAGAAAGCACGCGTTTGCATACCGGGTCTATCGCCGACACTTTCCGCACGCGCACTGCAGCGGTGGAGCGCGGAAGTTTGCACGAAGAAGAGACAACAGCCAACGGAACACTTACTGAAGGCTCCACACCGTTCCAGATCCACAACCAGTATGTGGTGACGCAGATCAAGAGCGGTTTCATCGTGATCGATCAGCAGGCGGCGCACGAGCGCATCCTGTATGAAAAATACCTGTTGCAGTTACAACAGAAAAAACATCACTCCCAGCAGCAATTATTTCCACAAACCCTGCAGTTGAGCGGCGCAGACCATGCACTGATGCAAACCCTGCTCCCCGACCTGCAGAACATGGGATTTGACATACAGCCTTTCGGCAAGGATACATTTGTGGTGCATGGAACGCCGGTAGAATTTGAGAGCAGCGATCCGCATGGCGTGATCGAGGACCTGCTGGAGCAATTCAAGGAAGACCGCGGCGCCCTGAAGCTAAACAGGCATGAGACCATTGCGCGGTCGCTGGCGCGCACCAACAGCATTAAGCGCGGACAGCGTCTGGATGAAAAAGGCATGCGCCATCTGGCAGACCAGTTGTTTGCCTGCAACACCCCTTATGCATCCCCTTTTGGCAACCTGACGTTTGTTACCTTCACACTGGAGGCGCTGGCGCAGCAATTTCAGAAAGCTAACGGATAAGAGCGGACATGACACAATTTCAATTTACGCGTTTCAACTATTTACCGCCGGTGATCAAAAATCTGTTGATCATCAACGGTCTGGTCTTTCTGGCCACACTCACATTCCCCGACCTGCTGGGCAAGATCGCCCTGTATTTTCCCGGTTCACCGAATTTCCGGCCCTATCAGATCGTGACCCATATGTTCACACATGCCAGTTTCAGTCATGTGTTCTTCAATATGTTCTCTTTGTGGATGTTCGGTGCGGTGTTGGAAAATGTGTGGGGACCCAAGCGCTTCCTGCAATACTATCTCATCACCGGCCTGGGCGCGGCCATGTTGCATATCGGGGTGAACGCGTGGCAACTGTATGATACGGTGGGCACCCTGCATCCGGCGCTCATTGTGCAGGGCGACATGGTGTCCGGCAACTACACACCTGAACAGCTGAATAAGATCGTTTCCTGTTATGCACCCACGGTGGGCGCATCCGGTGCGGTGTATGGCATTCTGATCGGCTTCGGGATGTTGTTCCCCAACACCCTGATCTATATTTACTTTCTATTACCTATCAAAGCGAAATACCTGGTGATCATCCTGATCGCCATCGAAGCGTATTTCGGATTTGTGAACAGCCCCACCGATAACATTGCGCACTTTGCGCATTTGGGTGGTGCCATTGTGGGTTTCATCCTGATACGGATATGGTCCCGTAATTCGCGTCGCTTCTATTAAATTGCATCCGCATGAGCATAGGGAATGATATCCGTCATCAGTGGCAATATGGCAGCGCCGTTATGCGCCTTTTGCTGCTCAACGTGGGTATCTTTCTGCTGCAGTCACTCGGTCTGTTCATTGCCTATGTAGCCGGTTTTCGGGACGCTTATCTCAATGACATTGCGAATTATTTTTACGCCAGCACAGACCTCTCTGAGTTGATCCGGAAGCCATGGACGATATTTACCTATATGTTCATGCACAGTCCGATGGATATTTTCCATATCCTGTCGAACATGTTATATCTCTATTTTTTCGGACGGATATTCTCCGATTTCATGCAGCCGAAGATGGCGTATCCCTTATATCTCGTTGGCGGTCTTGTAGGCCTGTTCATTGAAGTGGCCGTGTTCAATCTTGTACCGAATTATCAGCACGCCGTGGGATCGCTCACGGTAGGCGCTTCCGCTGCCGTGATGGCCATAGTGCTGGCCACTGCCACGCTGGTGCCGGATTTTACCGTGCACCTCATCTTCATTGGCCCGGTGCGTTTGAAATATATTGCTGCTTTCGTTGTGATCATCGACCTGCTGAGTATTTCGGCTGAAGAGAACCTCGGTGGTCATCTGGCGCATCTGGGTGGTGCGCTTACCGGGTACCTGTATATTCGCAGCTACCGCCGCAGCGGCAACTGGTTCAGCTGGTGGCCGCGGCTCGAAGCGCTGGCTGCGCGACCATTCCAACGCCGCAAGCCTAAAGTAGCCTATGTGAATCCCAACGCACGTCCTTCCGTAAAAAAGGACGAGTCAGCAGACAAACAAAAACAACTTGATGCCATCCTGGATAAGATCAGGGCCAGCGGCTACGACAGTTTGAGTAAGCAGGAAAAAGATTTTCTATTCAGGATCAGCAATGAGAAATAGGCTATGAAGTGGTGGCAGAAAATACTATTCGGATTGACCATACTCACCGGTGTGCTTTACCTGGGCGCATATCTATCGATGTATATCAGTCCTGAGGATTTTTGGCCGCTGGCATTTCTGGGCCTTGGGTATTTCCCCATCATCTGTGCTTATTTGCTCTTCACCGTGATCTGGGCGTTCATGCGTCCGCGTATATTCTGGTGGATGATGTTATTCCTGCTGCTGGGATTCACGGCGCATTTCCGGCATTTCAGCACCGGCGCACTGGCCAAAGCCGACCCGGGCGATCAAAAAGTGTACACCATCCTGCAATACAATGTGCAGGGTTTTGACGCCTACAACAAGGAAGGGAAATATAAATACCGCGACAAGATCATCGAGAATATCCGACGCGACCAGCCGGATGTGATCTGTTTGGAAGAGTTCAACAGTTACTCGAATCATCCCAAAGAAAAAAGCAACCTTGAATTAGTATTAAAGGCTACCGGTCTGCAACATTACTATTATTTCAAGGCTTATGAGAACGAGCGGACCACGCGGAGTTTCGGGTTGGTCATATTATCCCGTTTTCCGATCATCGACACCGGCAGACTCGAATTTCTTTCACTCAGCGAATTGAATTCCACCATCTATGCCGACATCGTGTTCCCGGAGGACACGGTGCGCGTTTTCTGCAGTCACCTGCAAAGCACACAGCTCAGTCATTACGACCTGGAGTTCATAGAAGCCAGTAACGAAGCAGAGACCAATTTTGATGCCGATCGCATCACGAACAAACTCAAGATGAGCTTCGCGCTGCGTGCGCAGGAAGCCGATACGGTGGCGCATTATCTGAAGCAGTCGCCCCACCCTAAGATCTCCTGTGGCGACTTCAACGACACGCCGGTTTCGTATACCTATCATCAGATGTCGCACGGGATGCAGGATGCGTTTCTGCAGCGCGGCTTTGGTATTGGCGCCACCTATGCGCCCTTTCCCTTTATCCGTATCGACTACATGTTGTTTGAGGAGGATCATTTTGAGATCATTGAGTTCCGTCGCATCAAGGACAACTTCAGCGATCACTTTCCCTGTGTAACCCGATTTTCCATCACGGACCCGCAATAAAAAAAAGCGGCCTGCCTAAAGGCAAGCCGCTTAACGATATCTATTGCAGTTTCAGATCAACGAACGATCGAAAGCTGTGTGTTATAGGCTGATCCATTGACCATCACTTTCACGAGATACATGCCGCTGGCAATATTATCCGGCAGGCTGATCTGCTGTTGTATCTGGCCATTGTTCACCGTCACGAGGTCATTATATACTACCTCGCCGATCATGTTCACAACGAATACATCTGCATTGCCGCTATATCCATTCTCCATCATCAGGCTGATCGTGCACTGGTCGCTGGTCGGGTTCGGATACACCTGCAGTGTTGCCTCTCCGGCTTGCGGATCTGCTTCGCGACACGCTGTAACGGCCAGTGATGCTGTTTCGCGTGAGCAACCGGCAGCGGTGGTTACGATACAGGAGTAGGAACCGGCAGTAGCAGGGAAATAGAGGTAGTTGGTAGCGCCCGGAATGGCTTCTCCACCCTGCAGCCACTGCCATGTAAAGGTTGCATTGTAGCTGGCTTTCAGTTTCACCGTGGTACACAGGCTGGTGCCGTTGGGTGCAGAAATATTTGCATTTGGCGGAGCGAGTACTGTAACCAGAACAGCATCAGAAACATCAAAACATCCACCGGGTGTATTTACCTGCACCTCATAATAAGCCGGTTTATTGGTAGAGTATGTTGATGATGTAGCACCGGTAATGATATTGCCATTCTTGAACCACTGATAAGTGTATCCCGGTATGGCGTTCGCTTCCAGTGTAAGGAAATTGGGTTTACATACAGACAAACCGCCAGGTGCAGTAATGGTAGCTTCCACAACGCCCTCATCTACGAGGCCATCGCAATTATCATCAAAACCGTTACACACCTCAGTAGCTGCGGGGTTGATGGCGCTGTTAGTATCATCGCAATCAGAGCCGTCCACCACATAGCCTGTAGGAGCGCCTGTACAACTCAGGATCAATCCTGCAGGGTCACCAAATGTATCACCGTCTGTATCTGCAAAGAAGATCTCTGTTGCACCACCGGAAACAGTTACGGTAGCGCATGCTGTAACATGACTGTTGCAGGCATCTTCAGCGCGCACATAATAGGTGGTGGTTCCGGCAACAGCAGGAATAGAGATGGAAGTACCGGTACCTACGAGCGTAGTACCGCAACCATCCGTATACCAATTCACTACAGCTGACGGACTTAATTCATCAAATGAAGCCGTAAGCGTGATCAGCTCATCAACGCAAGCCGTGGCGGGTCCGCTGGCTGTTGGGGTCGTGCTCAGCGGCGTGATCACGCCTTCGAGCATCCACCTGCCCAAGGTTGTATATGGGCCAACCAACGCGCCACCCCCTGCGTTATTGGAAAAGTATGCGTTGTTTCGAGTAGGTGTGGATTCTGCCTGAGTGCCCACAGGATAGTATGCAGTGACACCAACGGTCTGTTCAACACCAACATACATATCTGTATTTGTGAATCCCGGTGGCACAAGTATGGGCAGTGTAACCCATGTCTGATAGTCAGTGCCTAATACTGTATACAAGTTCGAAGCACCTACCTGTACACCTGTGGCATCACACACAACACCCTTGATGGAATTACCTATGGTTGCGAGGTCGCCGATAAACACACGAACCGCTTCTACATTCGCACAGCCGGTTATCGTGTACCTGTTTAGGATCTGTCCCGTTCCGGCGCCAAATCCTACGCCACCGGTGGAAGCAGAAAGATCGGCATAACTGTAGGTATCAGGCCCAACGATGTGGCGGTAACCTTTTGAATTATTGGAAACGACTGTTTCACCGGGCAGCGCAGCCACACTAACGATCACGGTATCTGTTTCCTGAATCGTTGGGTTCCAGCCCGCGGCGGTCACTGTTTTTACTTCACCGGCCAAAAAGCTATGGGTAGTCGTATTTGTATATCTAACGGTAGCGGTAGCTTTTTCCTGCACAGTAAAAGTAACGCCAAAGTTTTGAGCAGATAAAGATTCGTTCTTGATCTTGGCAGCAAGTGACTGTGGATTGCCGAAAGGAATCGGCGTTTTTCCGAGGCAATAAACATCCTGAACGTTAGAAAAATCGGAAAGGGGATTGCCAAGACGAGTTACAGGTCGGAAACCGGACAACGTCATTAATGTGCCATTCGAAATATTACTTTGGTATGTACCTAAGCTATTCGCGATGGCATTATTACAAGCAACCGTAGGTGCGCCTAAAGGAAGCGCCAATGTTGTAGTCGTTTGATACTCAAACGCTACATACATACCCTGGCCGGCAACCGTATTGAAGATTGAAGTACCGGGTCCGCCGACCGGAACGTCAATACTAAACTCAACGCCGGCATTTGTAATGGTAATGGTGCCATCGATGACCTTGGTCATCCCCACGGTACTGAAGGTGGTACCTTTTGAATACGCCAGATCCGTAGTGTTTTGCAGATACACCCTTAAAGTACCGGTTGTGGTGGTATTCTGTGGTGTGGTTGCGGTCCAGGTCCAGCCGACTGATGTTACCTGATCTGCGCCAAACGCGGCCATTTCAGCCGCAGTGATATAATACAGGGAGTTAATGAATGTCCGCGATCCCTGCGGTGCGCGTCCGTTACCTGAAGTGGCCAGATTGTAGGGGACCACCGTGATGACCGCCGCCGAAAGGCTTTGAACCACCACCAGGAGGAGGATAAATGCTGTGAAGTGTGTGAACAGTTTTCTCATACATTATGGATTTTGATAATTAAAGGTTATGAATAGCATACTTAGAGCAAGGAGTGTCCTGAAATGATGTGTTTTCTTTTAAAATACGGTTAACTTATGCCTGAAAACGGGAATCCCTCAGGGGGTCGAATCAGGATTTCCAAACCTGAAATTAAGGTTTGGGCCGAGGATTTCAAATTTTTTGTCATTTTTTTTGTGCCGGTCAACCGCTATTCGGCCCCGAAACCCCTCCTGTTCTGCTACCTTTGCACCTATGGAAAAACCCCTGTACCATCAAAATGCGCTCCTGGTTTACAATACCTTAAGCCGGGAAAAAGAGGTTTTTACCCCCCTCCATCCGCCGTTCGTGGGCATGTATGCCTGCGGCCCAACGGTCTATAACGAACCCCACCTGGGCAACTGCCGGAGCTTTGTCATGTATGACCTGATGTTCCGGTATTTGAGTCACCTGGGCTATCGGGTGCGGTATGTCCGCAATATCACAGACGCCGGCCATGTGGAAAGCACCAGCGGTGAGGCAGGCGACCGCATCGGCAAGCAGGCCCGCATCGAGCAGGTGGAGCCGATGGAGATCGTACAGAAATACTCCGTGAAGTTTCACTGGATCATGGACATGTTCAACTGCCTCCCGCCCAGCATTGAACCAACGGCCACCGGCCATATCATTGAGCAGATCGAAATGACGAAAGCGATCATGGCGAACGGCTATGCCTATGAGACCGATGAAGCGATCTATTTTGATGTAGAAAAATTCAGTAAGGAACATCCCTATACGCAACTCAGCGGACGCAACCTGGAAGAGCTACTGAACAACACCCGTGAACTCGACGGCCAATCCTCCAAACGCGGGCGACTGGATTTCGCGTTGATGATCAAGGCCAAACCGGAACATATCATGCGCTGGCCTTCGCCATGGGGTGATGTGTACCCCGGCTGGCATATCGAATGTTCGGCGATGAGCACCAAATATCTGGGCAAGACATTTGACATACATTGCGGTGGTATGGACCTCATCCCTACACACCACACCAACGAGATCGCGCAAAGCGTAGCGTGCAATCATACCGAACCGGCAAAATACTGGCTGCATCCGAACATGCTTACCGTGAACGGACAAAAAATGAGCAAGAGCCTGGGCAATGCCTTTTTGCCGATAGAATTATTTGAAGGCACACATCCGCTGCTGGACAAAGGTTATTCGCCAATGACCGTGCGATTCTCGATGCTGCAGGCCCATTACCGCAGCACCCTGGATTTCAGCAACGATGCATTGAAAGCTGCAGAGAAAGGATATAAGCGTTTGATGGCTGCACTCACCCTGCTGGATTCCATGCAGGTTTCAGGTCAGGTAGACGCCACACAGGAAAACACCATCAACAAAGTGCTGGTAGGTGTGTATGATGCGATGAATAATGATTTCAATGCAGCACAGGCCATCGCAGAATTGAATGAAGCCGCTTCACTGATCAATACCTGGAACGACAAACATAACAAACAGGCCTCCATCGATCCATTCACACTGGAGAGATTGAAAAACATCTTCCGCGTATTCCTGCTGGATATTTTCGGTCTGAAACCGGAGACGGAAGCCGACAACAGCAAACTCAGCGGTGTCATGGACCTCGTGATCGATATCCGCAAGGACGCTAGAGCAAAAAAAGATTTTGCTACGAGCGATAAGATACGGGATGCGCTGATCGCTGTTGGGATCCAGCTTAAGGATGGGAAAGAGGGCACCAGCTGGACAGGCGATTAACGGATCAGCGTCACATTACCGCTGAACTGTTCGACACGACCGGAGAAATACTGTAATTCAAAATAGTAGGCATATACACCCTGTATTACTGTTTCCCCTTTGAAGGTGCCGTCCCAGGAAGCTTCTACCGTATTCGGTGATACGTTTTGCGTATACCAGATCCGCTCCCCCCATCTGTCGTAGACCGCCGCCTGCAGGATACCGGAAATTCCGGGGCCTAGCACCGTGAACATATCATTTAACCCATCACTGTTCGGCGTAAATGTGTTGGGTATGAACACATCCTCTATAGAGGATTGCACGAATACCGTAACAGAGTCGATGGCCAGACAACCATTGGCAGATACCGATGTGAGATAATAGGTGGTGGTTTGATCTACTTCACTATACGTGACAGGACAATCCGTGCAGGTCAACCCGTCAGACGGCGACCATTGGTAGCTGCCGCCTGTGGATCCGTTGAGTTCGGCGACACCGGAGTCATAAATGAGCGTATCCGCACCGGCATCCGCAAAATTCTCTTCTACTGTTATTGTCTCTGCGATCACGGTTGCACATCCGTTGATGTCGACGTATATATAGGTGATCGTATATGCTCCTGCACCACCTGCCACTGCAGGATCAAAAGTATCTGCTGCAATTCCGGGGCCGGAAAAATTACCACCGGGCGGGTCTGCGGTCAAAGGCAATGCTCCTGACTCCAGACACCAGACATCCGGCAGCGTGAATGCAACTTCTGTTTCCGGATAATTGCTGACGTAATAGAAAAATATACTATCACAACCGGCAGTTGTCAAAAAGTTCACGGTATAAACACCCGGCACCGACACCACTGCGCCATCAGGCAGTGTTACGGTTTCTCCGATACACACCGTTGTATCTTCGATAAAAGTATACACCGGCTGTACGTTGAGGAAGGTAGTGATGATGCTGTCGCAACCGGCTGCCGTAAGCAGATCGGTCGTATACACACCGGTTGTAGTCACCACTGTCCCATCAGGCAGCACATACGATTCTCCATCGCATATGCTGACACTGGTAGAAACGGCAAATTCCGGAGCAACTGTGAGATCCACTGTTACCGTGCTATCGCATCCGCCTACGCTGATAAATGTATAATTATAGATGCCGGGCAAAACGGTGAGTGTTCCATCCGGCAGTGTGTATATATCGCCATCACAGATCGCAGCATTGATGAGTGTTGTTATTTCAGTGACAACGGCCAGGTTAGTGGTGATCACACTATCGCATCCGGCAACAGTTAGCATTGATGTCACGTAGGTTCCGGGCGTTGTGGTGCTGGTGCCATCAGGCAGCACATAACTCTCGCCTGCACAGATGGCAACATCTGTTGTTATCGCATACTCCGGTGATACTGTAAGTATCGTTGTGATTACGCTATCGCATCCGGATACGGTAGTCAGCGTTTGCACATAAATACCTGCCGTTGCTGTGATGGTGCCATCCGGAAGCACGTAGGTTTCCCCACTGCAGATAGCCGCCGGAACGGTCGTTGCAAATACATCACCTACTGTTACGACCAGGGTGATCGAACTGTCGCATCCCGCTACTGTCAGCAGATCGAACAGGTAAGTGCCTGCAGTTCCGGTGGTGGTGCCGTCGGGTAATGTGATGACATCACCGGCACAAATAGCAGTATCCATCAGTATGGCATATACCGGATGCACGGTAAGCGTGGTCACGATCACACTGTCGGAACCATCCACTGCAGCAATCGTAGTGGTGTATACACCGGCATCTGTTACCACTGCCCCATCCGGAAGCGTATAGGAGGCGCCGTCACATATAGAAGCATCCACTTCGGTGAAACAGGGTATCACCACGACCGTGTCGGTAAGCAGATCTGACGGGTCGTAGTGGCAATAATCCCACATGGTGAAACTATAGACGCCGGGCGCATCCACCACGATATCCGGTCCTGTCTCGCCCGTACTCCATGTGGTAATGCCCCATAATGTTTCATAAAAACTGATATCCAGTGTCAGGTCATCATCGCAGAGCAAAATCGTGTCCGGTAGAAAATTATATTCCGTTCCTCCAACATAGATTGGGTTGGGATCGCCCAGCGGTGTATCGAGACAACAATTTCCACCATCGCTCACATCGAATCCGCTGACCGGGAAAACCCCGTAATTCGTCCAGTGCGCATAGAACACTGAGCCGGGGCCAAATTCAGCGAGAAAGAACTGAACGATCTGCGGTGAAGAATTTCCTCCACCCGTGGCAAAATCTGTGCAGCCTTCAGCCCCCACCATACAATTCGCGATCGGCACGCCGAGTATCTCGTATTCACTGAGATATGGTGAAATGGCCACATCCCCCAGCTCTGCCGCATAAACGGTCACAATGCCCGCCGGAACGCCGGTAATGGCCACCGGTTCATTGAATCCGGCAAACAGCACTTCTGTGATATTGCCGACAAAAGCGCCGGAAAAATTTATGGTAACGGGCTCATACGTGGAAATACCGATCTTCAGGTTCGGGATGTCGGCATCCACATCTACATTGAGCACACCTCCTTCGTAATTGGAATAGATCATCACATTCCCGGTGGGATCGCAAATGGTCTGTGCGCTGCCTGTATATACAGACAGGATCAAAACGAGCCAGAGGAGGAGTTGGCGAAACATACTGTAATGCATTAAACACAAAAGTAGTAGGTTTGTTTTAAGAAATCATGAACAGATGAGCAGTCCATTTGACGGCGTAGCCGC
>DAIMYJ010000017.1:0-14459 GCA_036734545.1 Chitinophagales bacterium | reverse complement strand
GACCTGATCTTTTCCAATTTCGGCGGATTGAACTGTCTGGATCCGTCCGCCCTGCAGCAAACGTTCGCACGTGTGCATGATCTGCTCAAACCTGATGGCGTTTTCGTTGGTGTGGTGATGGGTAAATACTGTCTGATGGAATCCGTCTATATGCTATTTACCGGTCGATGGCGCTCCATCAACAGAAGAGGGTGGGACGGTATGGTCTCCGTACCATTGCAATCCGGTGCGTTCGTAGATACCTGGTATTATTCCCCATCTGAGATAGCCACGGCACTTAGGCCACAATTCGATCAACTCTTCATGGCGCCGGTGGGCGTTACCATTCCGCCAGGCTATATGGATAGTCGAACTCCCTGGAAAAAAACATTGAATACCTTTTGCATTGCCATTGACCCACTCTTCAGTCATGCCCTTTTTGCGCGATGCAGTGATCATTTCTGCTTTGCCTATAAAAAAAGGGGATGACCAGATCCACTTATGTTAACGGCAAGCAATGACAACAGATTTTTAGCTTGTAGAATAAGGATAAGTACCAAATTCCTAATCTGTACTTTTGCAATATGCAGATCCTGCTTACCCACGCATACTTTCTGGCCGACGACCCGCGCGAACAGATCATCATGAAGCCGTATGTGCCACTGGGTATATTATATATCTCTGCCTGGCTGGAACGGCATCACATAGAGCATGCTGTGCTGGACTCCACCTTTCTCACGAAAGAGGAACAATGGCAGCATCTGCTGGATACGCGGCCGGAAGTGGTGGCTTTGTATGTGAACCTGATGACGCGAAAAAATGTGGTCGAACTGATCCACCGTATCCGGTCTGCATCATCACTCTCACACACGCGTATCATTCTCGGCGGCCCGGAGGTCCGTAATAATGCCGCACAATTCCTGCAGGAAGGCGCCGATCATCTGGTGGTGGGCGAAGGTGAAGTAACTTTTTTGGAACTCATTCGCACACTGCAGAATAATGGCGATCTGTTACAGGTGGCCGGCATCCAGTTTCGCAATGCACTCGGTGAAGTGATAAGCACCGGAGAGCGTGAAAAGATCAAAGATCTGGACACCCTACCCTTCCCGAACCGCGATCGCGTTGATCTCCACCTATATCTGAATGCCTGGAAGACACATCACGGCAGGAATGCCGTTTCTATTTCTACCATGCGCGGATGTCCGTATACATGCAAATGGTGCAGTCGCGCCGTTTATGGTTTAAGTTACCGCCGTCGGTCTCCGGAAAAAGTGGTGGAAGAGATGCTGCATATCCGTGAGCATTATCAACCGGATACCTTGTGGTTCGTGGATGATGTATTCACCATCAGTCACAAATGGCTGGAAGCATTCGCTGATGCGGTCGTGCAGCAAAATGCGGTGATACCGTATGAATGCATTACGCGTGCCGATCGTATGAATCTACAGGTAATAGAATCCTTAAAGCGCTCCGGTTGTTATCGCGTATGGATCGGTGCGGAAAGCGGCAGCCAGCGCATCATCGACGCCATGGACCGACGCGTGGATGTGCAACAGGTGCAGGAGATGATCCGCCTTTCGCGTGCACATGGCCTCGAGGCCGGAACGTTCATCATGCTGGGTTATCCGGGTGAGGAAGAATCCGATATCGTGGCCACCGCCCAACATTTGATCGCGGCATTGCCGGATCAGTATACCATTACCACTGCATATCCCATCAGGGGCACCGAATTATTTGCGGAAGTAGCGCCATCCATCACCGAAGAACCTGCGTGGGCCATTTCCAGCGACAGGGATATTCGTTTCCGCAGAACGTATCCTGAGTCGTATTATCCCTATGCCGTACGCTATGTAGTGAACAGCGTGGAGTATGCGAAAACCCGCAGGCCGATACATAAATTCAAAGCCCTTGCTGCCCGGTTGGCCATGTGGTTCACACGCACGCTATCATGACGAAACAAGTGGTATTGGTCACCCCCGGATTTCCAGCGAACGAGCAGGACAGTGCGGCCGTGCCGTACCTGCAGGATTACTGCCGACATCTTTCTGCGGTGATCGGTGCCGACAATATTACTGTGGTGACCACACAATATCCTTTTACCCGAACCCCTTACCGGTGGAAGGGCATACAGGTGTTGCCGGCGGGCGGAGCCAATAAAAAAGGATTCGGTTATCCGCTGTTACTCTGGAGAACGCAGCGCCTGCTCCGCTCAGCCTGTACAGATCCGAATACTATCGTACATGCCTTCTGGCTCACCGATGCTGCCATGCATGCAGCCCGCGTGGCTCGGAAAAAAAATTTACCGTGTATCGTCACCCTCATGGGTCAGGATGTCAATCCCGGCAATCGCTGGTTCTCGCTGATGCATGCCGACGTGCGGTATGTTGCACTCAGTGAACAGCAAAAAGAACAGTTCACACAGCAATATCATACACCGGTAGAAGCGGTGATCCCGTTTCCGTTGCCCGACATCACACCGGCGTATCATATCCATCGTACCATCGATCTGTTGTTCATCGGCTCCTATATTGCGGTGAAGCGGCCGCTGCAGTTCATCGAGATCGTGCATGAGATCCGTCAGCTGCATCCCGGCATTCGTGCGGTGATGATCGGCGGAGGTCCGCTGCAGGCTGAGATGGAAGCGAAAATGCAGGAACTGGGATTAGAGCACAATCTCATCATACATCCCATGATGTCGCGTGAACATGTGCTGAGCACCATGCAGCACGCACGCATTCTCGTACACACCTCTGCATCTGAAGGACAATGCCTTGCTTATGGCGAGGCTTTGCTCAGCGGTATGCATGTATTGAGTTATGCGGTCGGGAACATCACCGCTACGCCCAAACACCAGGTGTGTAATGATAAACGTGATTTTGTGTTAAAAGCCATGGAACTCCTTGCGCGACCCATTAACTTTACTCCTGTGCAAACCGTAGACGCGCGCGCCAGCATCGATGCATATCTCGCGCTATACGAAATGCCGGTATCACGATGAATAAGTCCACAGGAATCCTGTTATTCAATCCACGCGCCGCAAATCACAAACCGCGGATACCGAATTCTATTTTATCCATTGCCGCTACCATAGAGGGAAAATACCCTTATGCTATCGTGGATGGCAACCGCGAGCAGGATCCCTGGTCTGTGATCGAACAATATCTGCGCACGGGTGATTACCGGTATTTTGCCAGCACCGTAATGCCCGGACCACAGCTGAAGCAGGCCATTCCCTTCACGCAACGGATCCGGGAAAAATTTCCGGATATCATCACGATATGGGGCGGCTATTTCGCGAGCAATCAATACCGGGTGGTGATGCAAAGTCCTTTCGTGGATCATGTTATCTACGGACCCGGAGATAAAGCATTCCCCATGCTGATCAATGCGCTGGAAAATGGGACTCCGCTCGATCTTATTCCCAATCTGATCTGGAAACAGGGAGATACGTTCGTTAAGAACCACAAAGATGAGCTGTATGATCAGGATACGTTGCCGCCATTACCCTATTCTACCCTGCATCAATTTTATCCGATAGAAGGGTATCTGGGCCGCACGGTGCTGGGCAAGCGCACCATTGCCTATCACAGCAGTGTGGGATGTCCGTTCACCTGTGCATTCTGCGGCATTGTGCCCATTTATAATGCACGGTGGAAAGGACGATCCGCACTGCAGGTATATCGCGACATCCAACATATCAAGAGCACCTATGGCGGCGATGCCATCGAATTTCACGACAATAATTTTTTTGTTTCCGAGCAGCGCACCGCAGCCTTCAGCCGGCTGATGCTGAACGAGGGCATGTCGTGGTGGGGAGAAGGCCGCATTGACACGGTAGATAAATACAGCGATGACACGCTTCGCCTGATGCGTGATGCCGGCTGCCGCATGATCTTTTTTGGTGCCGAAACAGGCAATGACTCCGTACTCCAGCTGATGGACAAGGGCGGTACACAAACCGGAGAGCAGATCAAACGGTTTGCCCACCGCATGCGTCAGTTCGATATCATTCCCGAATATTCCTTTGTATTGGGTACTCCCGGCGCTAACGAGGCCGAAACACTCGAACGTATTGAGGCCGATATCGCTTTCATCCGGGAGATCAAGGAGATCAATCCGGATACGGAGATCATTATTTATGTATACTCTCCCGTGCCCACGGAAGGCAGTACGTTATTTGATTCGGTGCAACAAAACGGATTTCGTTTTCCGCAACAGCTGGATGAATGGATCTCACCCGCCTGGGAGAACTTTGACCTGCGCAAAAATCCGCTCACACCGTGGCTGAAGCCCCACATGATCGACAAGATCCGGAATTTTGAGACCGTGCTGAACGGATATTATCCGACGGTGAGCGACATCAAACTCACGCCCGCCAAACGCAGGATGATACGCATGCTCTCCGCCTGGCGCTATCAATTCGAGTTCTATCATTTCCCCATGGAGATCAAGGCCACACAAAAATTCTGGCTTCGGTACCGTCAACCTGAAATCGAAGGATTTTGATGCGCACGCTGTCCAAATACCTGTCGGCTGTATTCCTGCAACCCTATGTAAGAAAAAGGATGCAGCGCTCCACCTTTTACACGTGGAAAGACATACGCATTTTTATTCCGGCAGGCACTTTTCATCCGGGGTATTTTTTTAGCACACGCTACCTCCTTTCCTTCATACTGAAGCAGCGCATTGCCGGCACTTCCCTGCTGGAGCTCGGTGCAGGCAACGGATTGATCAGCATTGCCTGCGCGAAAGCGGGAGCACATGTTACCGCCACCGATATCAATGCAAAGGTACTGGATGCCTTGATCGACAATGCACTGATCAATCATGTGCATGTGGAAGTATTATACAGCGACCTGTTCACGCATATACCGCAAAGGACCTTTGACCATATTGTCATCAATCCGCCCTTTTACCCCAAAGAGGCGCGTAATGATCTTGAGCGTGCGTGGTATTGCGGTGCAGACCATGCCTATTTCCGTGCACTGTTCGCGCAGCTGCCACAGGGGATGCACGCAGAGACAGCAGTATGGATGATACTGTCAGAAGACTGCGACAGGGCACAGATAGAAACGCTTGCCCACGAACAGGGTCTGCGCATGCATATTGCAGATAAAAAGCGCAGTCTATGGGAATGGAATTATATTTATAGGATCGAAAGGCCATGAATCCCCATTTACATATCGTTTCACAGGATCCGGAAGGACTCACCGCACTGGATGTGCAGATCATCCGCGCATTGCTGTACTTCGATATCTTCCGGTATCCGTTAACTGCGCAGGAGATCGTGCTGTATATGGGGATCGAAGCCGATCACCTGCATACCGTTGAACAGCGCTTACATATATTATGCGACAGGCTGCTCATTTACCGGTTCAACAACCAGTATTCCATTCCTAATGACGGCGGACTCGCCGAACGACGCTTGCGCGGAAACCGCATGGCCCAGGAGGTAATGCCGAAAGCTATTCGTCGTGCGCGACTGATACAGCGATTCCCATTCGTGCGCAGTGTAAATATATCCGGCTCCCTTTCGAAAAATTATTTTGACGAACTGGCTGATGTCGACTTCTTTGTGATCACCGCACCGGGGCGCTTATGGTTGTGCCGCCTGCTGCTTACCATATATAAAAAGGTGTTTCTGCTGAATGTGCGAAAATATTTCTGCATCAATTATTACATCGACACCAACAGTCTCCGCATTCCCGATGAAAACCAGTTTTCTGCCACGGAGATCATCACCTTAAAGAATCAGACCGGTGCGGCCTGGTATAATCAGTTCATGGCAGAGAACACCTGGGTGCGCAACTACTATCCCAACCATGCCTATACACTGGAGATCGATACGGACAACAGACCATCCGCGATAAAGCGCATAGTAGAGCGATCGCTAAGCGGCCGTCTGGGCAATGTACTGGATGACACCGCTTTTCGCGCCACGACCTTTTTCCTGAAAAAGAAATATCGTCACCTGCGTGCAGAAGAATACGCCGTAAGCTTCCGCGCACGCAAGGAGGCTTCGAAGCACCACCCCAACAGTTTTCAGTTCAAGGTGATGGAAGCGCTGCAACAGCGTTGCGCCGATTATGAACGCACTCACGGTATATCTTTGCACTGATGGCTCAGGTACTACTCACCAACACCTATTTTCTGCACCTCGATCCCAAGCAGGAGCGCAAGATGGAGCCGTATCCGCCGCTGGGCACCTTATATTCTGCAGCGGTGCTTCGTGAAGCGGGACACAGTGTGTTGTTCCACGACACTGTCTTTGATACTGACACGACAGCCGTTTGTCAGCTGATCAGCAGCCACCGTGAAAATACGGTGGTGATCTATGACGATGGTTTCAACTATCTCACCAAAATGTGTCTGGTGAATATGCGCGAAGCCTGCTTCACCATGATACGCACGGCAAAAGCGCATGGTCATCGCGTGATCGTTTCCAGCAGTGATGCCACGGATCACACCGCGCAGTATTTAGAGGCCGGTGCGGATGTGGTCATCATCGGCGAAGCAGAGATCACTTTGCGTGAACTGATTGCCGGCGAATTGCCATTGGAGGCCGTACTGGGCATTGCCTATATGGATGGCGTACTCCTGCGCACTACGCCGAAGCGGCCCGTTCTCCAGGACCTCGATGTGTTGCCGCAACCGGCCTGGGACCTGGCGGACTTAACCTTTTACCAGAAAAAATGGCGCAGCACAAAAGGTTATTTCAGTCTGAACATGACCACTACGCGCGGCTGTCCGTTCAAATGCAACTGGTGTGCAAAGCCGATCTACGGGAACCGGTATAATTCGCGAAGCCCGGAAGCTGTGGTAAGCGAAATGGAAATGCTGATCGAACGTTACCAGGTGGATCATTTCTGGTTCTGCGATGATATTTTCGGATTGAAGCCGGGATGGATCGGGCGATACGCACAATTGATCACCGAGAAAAACATTCGCGTTCGGTTCAAGATACAGTGTCGTGCCGATCTGCTGCTTGATGAAAATAATATTACGCACCTTGCTGCCGCCGGATGTGATGAAGTGTGGATCGGCGCTGAAAGCGGTTCACAGAAGATCCTCGATGCAATGGATAAAGGCACTACGGTGGAACAGATCTACACATCCACCGAGCTGATGCGTAAGCATGGTATCAAACCGTGTTTCTTTTTACAATTCGGCTATCTGGGAGAAACGCGCGATGACATTCAACGCACACTGGATATGGTACGCGATTGCCGGCCATATGATATCGGCATTTCGGTTTCCTATCCCTTGCCCGGAACGAAATTTTATGAAACGGTGCGTGCGCAGCTTACTGAAAAACAAAACTGGAACGACAGCGATGAGTTACTGCTGATGTATAAAGGCACTTATTCTGCATCCTACTATAAACGCCTGCACCGCTTTGTGCATAAACGATTCCGGACTATGCAGGGTTGGAAGGGACTGACACAGCGACTGGGCATCATTACGGAGTACTGGAAAATGCCGATACGCCGGGTGGTGGCATTGCCTTATAATTACTTGATGATGCTGGTGTACAGGATCAGACTTTGATCAGAGGATCTTTTTGCACGCAAAGGCGCAAAGAAGCTAAGAGAAATTAGCGAATGAGGGTGATGTTGCCGGCTTTGTTCATGCGCTGGCCATTCTCGAACTGCACTTCGATCATGTAAGCATACACACCATTGTTAGCCATCTTGCCCTGATAGGTGCCGTCCCATCCTTGTCCTGGAACTGTTGCATCGATATTCTCACCACGGAACACCACTTCGCCCCAACGGTCGAATATTTCGAGTGAGACCACTGTGCTGAGGTTCCAGCCGTATACGAAGAACAGGTCGTTCAGATTATCGCCATTCGGTGTGAAGGTGTTCGGGATGAACACATCATTCGGTGGTTGAGGCAATACCGTAACCATTACGAAGTCGCTGGCTATACAACCATTCTCATCCACAGAGGTCATCACATAATCGATAGAATACGGAGGGATGACCATGGTGCTGGGACAGGTAGTGCACTCCACACCATTGTCGGGCGACCACGTGTAATCGCCGCCGCTTTCGCTGTAGAGCGTGATGTCTTCGCTGTAATACACGGTAGTATCACCCCAGGCATTCACGTAATTATCATCTACGGATGTGGTAACGGTCATGCTGTTATAACAACCGTTCGCATCGGTATATTCATAAGTGAGTGTATATGGTCCGCCCACACCGGCAATTGCAGTAACAAAATTATCGCCGCTGATACCGGAACCGCTGTAAGTTCCTCCCGGAGGAGAAGCTTCCATTTCGATACTTACCTGTTCGATACAAAAAATATCATCGATGGGCCAGGTGATGACCGGCAGCGGATGGACTGTCAGATTCACAGTTACAATGGAGTCGCAGCCATTCACTGTGGCATAGGGAAACACCCATGTGCCGCTGGTTGTTGCCGACGAACCGTCGTTCAGCGTATACGTTTCACCGATACAGATCTCCGGGTTTTGGATGATATCGTAGGTAGGATTCACGATCAGGTTGGTGGTGATCACGGAATCGCAACCTTTATCCGTAAATAAATTCGTTACGTATACGCCTGTAGTATTCACCACGGTGCCATCAGGCAAAGTATGCGTGGCATCATCACAGATCACCGGATTTTCGGTGATGGCGTAAGTGGGATGCACGAATAATGTGGTGTTGATGAGACTATCGCAACCCGCAGCAGTGGTGAGGGTGACCGGATAAAAACCGGTGACATCCACTACCGTTCCATCCGGCAGTGTATAGGTTTCATCATCGCAGATATGTTCGGTGATGTTGATAGCAGCAACGGGGGATACGGTAAGGTTGATGGTGTAGTTGGAATCACAACCCCAAACCGCCGTGGTGAAATTGTTATAATATGTACCTGCTGCGCTCACCACTGTGCCATCAGGCAATGTATAGGTGCTGCCGGAACAAATAGCAGGGTTAAGTGTGAAATTATAAACGGGATGTGTGGTGAGGTTGGTGGTAATTACACTATCGCAGTTGTTGATCGTATTCAGTGTTACCGTATATGTTCCTGCAGTAAATACGTTGGTGCCATCAGGGAGTGTATAGGCATCGCCCAGACATACATCAGCATTCACGGTTTGCGTATATACCGGATAAATGGTGACCGTGCTGGTGGCCGAACCATCCGGACATACCGTTCCGCTATACACCGTATTCGTTACCGTGTATGTACCGGGTGTGGATGCGCTGAGGTCTATCGTACCTGTAGCGGGGTTGATCACAAGTCCTGCAGGCGTTGCGGTAAAAGTGCCCAGTGTGGCGCCGATCATCGGCAGCGGGGAAGGATCCGGTTCATTGGCACAGAAGGGGTTGCCGAAATAATTGAATCCTGCCGCCGGCGGTTCATAGATATTCACGGTCATGTTGAACTCGGTGGTATCACCATAACAGGTAGCTTCCATGAGGGTATTGGTGAACGTATATGTTCCGGGATCGGAGGCGCTGACATCGATCACACCGGTGGTGCCATCGAACACCAAACCTGCGGGTTCAGCAGAGAATTCACCCGCCAAAGCACCGGTAGCGTAAACCGGAGCAGGGTCAGGATCGGTGGTACAGAATTCGGCCGTTCCGCCAAAGGGTACACCGCCGTAAGTAAAATCGGCGAGCAGGTTGGTGGTGAGACTACCCGCTTTGAGGAACACACCGGAGTCCCACACGAAATCCGATTCATCACCGATCACCAGTTTCAGGTGGTACCATTCGCAGGGAGTAACTACAGCTTCGGCAGTAAGCACTACCGTGAATCCGTCGTATTCGATATAATAATCATCGGTGGCGTACACACCTGTTCCACCGGTACCATTGGCGATGTAATACGCCGGGTTGGTGGTAGCGTTCACGTTATCGATGGTCACGGGCAGTGCCGTTCCGGGAATGAGTGCAATATTGGTGGCCACGGGATATCCCGGTCCGCTCAGCATGAAGATGAATGCATCATTGATGGAGAATACATACTCAGGGTATTCTTCAGAACCGAACACATATTGAAAACGCAGGGAGTCGCCCGGAGAGAACACATCAAATTCCAGAGCACAGGCATCATTTGTAGTTCCTACGCCCGGGTATGCATTCAGGTCGGGATCTCCCGGCCAGCCGTTGCTAGTTCCCGTGCTTCCGCTGTTATTGGGACCGGCGATATTGGACACGCGGCCGGTGGTGAGGATCACCCCGCTGTCGATGCCCACGTTACAATCCACGCAGTCGAACATACCCACTGCCAGGTTATGGCAATCCAGCACCGCATTATCGATCTCCACACCGGGTCCGGCCAGGTAGCTGGCCAGGGAATCGGCCGTATAGCCGGTTGTCCAGGTGATCTGGGCATTGGAGGCCTGAAAGAGGGCGGCGACCATCGCCACAGAAAAATATAACTTACGGATTATCAAATAGTTAGGAGTACTCATCCGGTGGCGTTAATGCATAGAATGGGCAAAATAAAGGATAAATTTACGTGGATTTGATCAATAAACCCACATAGTCGCATGCATATACACGTTAAAACCCTTCTTTCCGTTGGGCTTTTCGCATCATTCCTTACATTTACGGCCTGCACAAGTAGCAGAGCCACAATGAAAAAGGTGATCTATACCCCTCAGGCGCCCGCTCCGATCGGGCCGTATAGCCAGGCTACGGAAGCCGGCGGCATGGTGTTCATCAGCGGCCAGATCGCGATAGACCCGGCCAATGGCGAGATGTATACCGGTGGCGACATAGCCACGGAGACCCGCCGCGTAATGGAAAACCTCAAAGCCATCGTAACGGAATCCGGCTGCACGATGCAGGATGTACTCAAGTGCACCATTTTCCTGCGCGACATGAACGACTTCGCCGCCGTGAACGCGGTGTATGGCGAATATTTTCCCGAATACCCACCTGCACGGGAGACAGTAGCGGTGGTGGGACTTCCCAAAAATGCAAGAGTAGAGATCAGTGCGGTGGCAAAAGCTAATTAGCCGACGTAGCGCAGCGAAGTCCCGAGTACTCGGGATTAGCCGATCAGATAATTAGCCGATTAGCCAATTAGCTGATTAGCCGGTGGAAATGCAGATATGTCCGCCGCGGCGGATGCGGATGTGGAAGTGTGAAAGTGTGAAAGTGTGGGAGTGTGGAAGTGTGAATGCGATAATGGTTGAACGCCCTTTGGGCGTTATTGGATTTAGTCTCGATACTTTTCCGATAGCTATCGGGACTTGCTACTCGATACTAATCATCAAGCATACACATGCCCAGGCCAAATGGCCCTGGTTAATTGCATATGATGTTTCAGCATGCTCAGGTGAGCAGTGGCGTCTTAAGATCACGATAATTACTGCTTCACCCACTGCACCACTTCACCACCTGCGCGGAGGATATACATGCCTGCCGCCAATGCGCTGATGTCTGCCTGTGCGTAACCGTCTGATACCGAAATTTCCATGATCAACTGGCCCAGGTCGTTGTAGAGTTGTGCGGTATTAATGTCTGCGGTGCAGGTGATATACAATTCTGTGGTGGCCGGGTTGGGGTAGGCTTCCAGGGTTTGAACAGGGGTTTCTCCTTCCCTGCACACTATGCTTACCACGATCGTATTGCTGTTCTTGAAGCAGCCGGTGGCGTTTTTGGTAACCCTGCACTTATAACTTCCTGAAGTGGTAGCGGTATAGCTTATGGTTGTTGCTCCCGGGATAGCTGTGGCGCCTTTATACCATTGATAACTCAGGCCGCCTCCGGCATTTGCTGTAAGCACCACACTGCCGCCTGCACAGAATGTTGTCGGACCACCGGCGATGATGTTTGCAGTCGGATTCTTATTTACAGTTACGCTGATCGGTGCTGACAAGGTTAAGCCGCAGGCGTTGTTCGACTCGCAGGTGTAACTGCCTTTGGTCGTTGCCGTGTACGTAAGGCCCGTAGCGCCTGCGATCATTGTGCCATTCTTTTTCCATTGCAATCCCGCTCCGGTATGAGTAGCCGTGAGTACCACATTACCGCCCGTGCAAAAGGTGGTAGGTCCGCCTGCAGCTATACTGATCGTTGGAGATGTGCCTTCATCAATGAGGCCGTCGCAGTCGTCATCTAAAGCATTACAAACCTCTTCAGTCGGTATACATGCCGGACTCTCGATCTTAACTATCCATATATCATACAACCCGTTGGTATTTTCAGTCTTGTCACCGGAAATATTTGAATTAGAATAGCCTGCAAGGATATATCCGCCATCTGCGGTCTGGCTGAGTGACGTAGGCTCATCAGTACCACTACCGCCAATTGTATTATCCCATTCGATTACTCCTATTGAATCAAGCTTTATAATCCAATAATCCCCCGATGTGCCGTATTGATTTTCCGTCTTGTCACCTGAAATATTTGATAATGAAGATCCCCCAATTATACAACCGCCATCACTTGTATTGCCTATTGCGCGGGCAACATCTGCATTACTACCACCAATTGTATTTTGCCACTCAATTTCGCCTAGCGGACTTAGCCTGACAACCCAGTAATCTATGGCACCTATGCAATTTTCAGTTTTATCACCACTAATATTTGATGCTGAGTAACCACATAATAAATAATCCCCATTATCTGCTTGAACTATCGCCTGCAAAATATCATCTCCTGATCCACCAATTGTATTTTGCCATTCAATTTCACCTAGTGAATCGAGTTTCAATACCCAATAATCCATAGCTCCAATACAATTCTCTGTTTTATCAAAGGAAATATTAGAACGAGAATATCCTCCAACAATGTATCCTCCATCTATTGTCTGTTCAACTGAGCAAAAGTAATCATCATTACTGCCACCTATAGTGTTTTGCCACTCAATTTCACCAAGTGGATTGAGTTTAACAATCCAATTATCATAATACCCTTTGCAATTCTCACTCTTGTCGCCAGAAATATTAGATTTTGAATGGCCTCCAATTATATATCCACCATCATCGGTTTGATCAATATCCAGACCGGTATCTTCAATTTCACCCCCAATAGTATTTTGCCACTCAATTTCACCAACCGCGCTAAGTTTGACCACCCAGTAATCATAAGAAGTGGATGTACCCATATTGTTTTCAGTCTTGTCACCCGAAACATTAGATCTTGAAAAGCCAATGGCAACGCAGCCACCATCAATCGTTTCTACAATTGAATAAATATGATCATCGCTACTGCCACCAATAGTATTTTGCCATACTATACTGCCAACAGAGTTAAGTTTAACAATCCAATAATCAACCAATCCTTCAGAATTATCTGTTTTGTCTCCAGATATATTTGAAGCAGAGCGGCCACCAATAACATATCCGTCATCAGCAGTTTGAACAACTGCTAAAGCGTATTCATCACTACTTCCACCAATTGTATTTTCCCATTCAATTGCAGGAGCTTGCGATATTGCAGAACTTATGGCAAACAAAATAATAAAACCTGAAAGAAAAATCGGTTTAGTGCCGGATGCAAGTGAATATTGCAAGTTAATCTTCATAGCTATTTTTTATAAAAATACAAAAACCACTGAATGTCTACAAGAACAAATACCATAAATTGGATTAAGCCAAAGAAGGCCAATAAGTTACATATCCGCCTTCGATGCACTCCTTCGATTGATCACCCATATGCCGGCGAGAATAAACGCCATCCCCACAAAATGATATGCGCGGAGGATTTCGCCATCCACTACGCCGGCGATGATGGCAACGATGGGGATTAAATAGGCTACCAGACTGCCGAAGATGGGGTCTGTTTTTTGTATCAATAAATAATATCCAATGGAGGCCAATACAGTTCCGAAAAAGGAGAGCGACATGATACTCGTGAAACTGATGGAAAAAGTTTCCATGCTTGTGCGCGAAAGAAAATCGGTAGTAAATAAATAGGTCATTGCGGGAATGCCAATAAACATGAATCCCACCGCTCCCAAAGCCAGAGGATGTGCATTTTGCAAATATTTTTTTACAATATTCGCACTCATCGCATAACTCATGGTGGCGAGAAATAAAGGCAGTGCATACAACAAATTACTTTCGCCACCTGCAGTTTTATCAAACACTACCAATACAATTGCTCCGGTGAGCGCAATTACCAGACCCAGAAATTTATTCCGCTCAAAACGCATGCTAAACAACAACACGCCAATAATAAAAGTAAATACGGGTGTAAGTGAATTTAACACGCCGGTAATGCCACTTGCAATATGCGTTTGTGCAAAGGTGAAACAAAACGCAGGCAAACCGCTGCCAAAAAATCCAACCGCACAATAATATTTAATTTCCGCGCGCTTAATTTTTTTGAAGTGATAAATAAACAGCGGAAGGGTGAACACAAAAGAAAATGAGATGCGCAAGGCAGCCACCTGATCCCAGGAAAACGTTTTCAATCCATACTTCATGAATATGAATGAAAAGCCCCAGATGATACTTAACCCGATAAGAAGAAACCAGTGTTTGGCCTGATATTGCA